>QKAI01000205.1 GCA_003246505.1 Spirochaetaceae bacterium
AGGTAAATCACCTCCCCCTTTATCGGGGCGGATTAATCTTAATGGGGAGAAAAAACATCCGATAATAGGATTATGAAAAGAACAATATTCCTTATCATTCTGTTAACGGCCGGTTATTTTATCTGGGCGGATGATTACGTAAGCACCCTCATCCACTCCCAGGTTCTCTTTGAGGACAGGGGGAACAATCCGGTGGTCGTCACCGATGACAAGGGATGGGTGGACGTGGGCAAGGCCGATCTGGCCGATTTTTTCCGCACCGCCGCCTCATCCGGGGACAGCATGCGCAAGTGGCGGGTGGTTGTCTCCTATCTGGACGAGAACAGGACCGGGCAGACGACCCTCCAGATACGCCTGAGGGGAGAGGGCTTCACCACCCTTTTCACCCTGCCCTGGAATCATTTGAATTCCGTGCCCGTCGAGGAAGTGAGCAACTGGTATATGGCGGACAGGATGAATCCCCAGAATGCCATAGGCGTTTGCAGCGCCCGGCTCATCACACCCCCGGGTACCATCAATCCGGGAAAGATCTACCGGATTACCCTGGAGTCCTGGGATTTCACCCGGGTTGAGGAGAATAAAACCTACTCCTATAACGACACCCTCCTGGCCAGTTCACGACTTCTCCAGCCCCAGGGCCAGCAGCAGATCCATACCGTGGAAAAGGCCCCCCTCAAAGGGGACGATCCCTATTCGCCGGCCAAGGCGGAGGAGTTCGCCCTGGAATTCGTGGAAGCCTCTCTCTACGGCGATCTCCCCGCCTTCTACCGGGCCCTTGACAATGAGATCCACTCCCTCTCCGACGGGCTGAAACATAGCAAATTCATCATCAATCCACCGGAAGGGGTCAGTTCCGTCTGGTCCATGGAGGATTATAAGAGGGATTACGAGTACCGTCTTTACGATTATGACGAATATGCCGCCCTCTTTCCCGAATGGTTCGACGCGGACCGGGAATGGACGCCGGACAGGCGCTGTTTCCTCTTTGTGGGAAATCAGCCCAGGGAGGGCAGCTTCCCCTTCTTCCGGCAGGAGGAGCTGCTCGTTTTCATGGTAAGACGGCAGGATACGGGCTGGAAGGTTATTGCCCGTCCCCAGATATAATTTCCCCGTCTCCCCGGACTTTTCTTTCTTCCCCGGGTCTCTCCAGGGAGATCCGGCCGATTTTTCCTTCCCGGAGTTCCTTCAGGAAAAGAAAACAGGCCTTTTCCCTGTCCACCTCTCCCCCGGAGACAAGGCATCCCCTCTTCCTGCCCAGCTCATCGATAAACCGGACCGGGTCTTCCGGTACGGTCTCCCATTTATACCTGCCCCTTAATTCCCCGTCGTACATGGCAGTCACATAGGGGACGGTAAACAGGGCGATTCTCTCGATTGGGAGGATCGTATCCTTGATAGAGCCCAGAGCGGCCAGATTGAAGCCGGAGTGCATATCCTCGAATTTAGGCCAGAGCATGCCCGGAGTATCGAAGATCTGCAGTCCCGGACCGGCGTCAAAGCGCTGCATCTCCCTGGTGAAGCCGGGCGTATTGGCCACCCCGGCCTTCCGCTTGCCCGCCAGGGCGTTAATGAGGGTCGATTTACCCACATTGGGAATGCCCAGGATCATGGCCCTTACGGGGCGCCGTTCCAGCCAGCGGGAACCGGCGCAGAGCTGTTTCGCCGCGGGGGTGATGCGGGAAAGGCTTTTGCGGTTCTGAGCCGAAACGGCCAGGGGAAGGGTCCCCTCCTCACGCTGGAAGTAATCCAGCCACATCCTGGTCGCCGCGGGATCGGCCAGATCCTCCTTGTTGAGGAGGATGATGCGCTTCTTCTGGGAAGTGATTTTTTTGAGAAGGGGGTTTCTGCTGCTGTAGGGAACCCGGGCATCAAGAATTTCTATGACGATGTCGACCTTCTTGATATTCTCTTTTATCTCACGGCTCGCCTTGGTCATATGACCGGGAAACCACTGCACCTGCATATTCCTTCTCCTTTTGCATTTCAAGTCCCATAACCGCTTCGCCCCGGGGGCAGATGGACCAGGGGACTTTCCCCTTGTATAGCTGGGCCACCTCATCCCTGACGCGGTCCACGGTATTGTTGTTCCTGGACAGATGGCAGAGATGGATATGTTCGAGAAGACATTCGCCGGAGAGGGTGATCTCGGTCATGAACCGGGCCGCGTCCTCGTTGGAAAGATGTCCCCGGGAGGAGGCGATCCTCCGTTTCAGATGGGCCGGATAGGGGCCCTCGGCCAGCATGACCGGCGAATAATTGGCCTCCAGGAAGAGAAGCCTGGACTGGCGGGCAAATTGGAACATCCGGTCGGTCACTTTACCCGTATCCGTAATGATGGTAAAGGGAAAACCTTCCATGTTGAAATGGAATCCCAGGGAGTGGGGGGAGTCGTGGCTGGAACGGAAGGGAGTGAATTTCAAATGGCGGAACTCATACTCCCTGTCCTCTTCTATATCGAGTTTCCTGAAGATACCCTTCTTCCCCAATTCCTCGTTCCCATGGTTCCTGTGGGCCACCACGGGTATCCGGTATTTGCGGGAAAGCAGTTCCACCCCCTTGAGATGGTCCGTATGGAGGTGGGTCAGAAAAATGAAATCGATCTTCCCCGGATGGAAACCGAAGGCGACGCACCTTTCCTCGAAGGTCCGGCAGCTCAAACCGTTATCGATGACTATGGTGAGGCCCTTCTCTTCGAAGATATAGGAATTGGCGCAGGATCCGCTGGAGAGGATGGCATATCTCATTAGGGTTTGAGGATCTCCTTCCACCTGTCCGGATCATATCCCACGGTCACATCCCGGTCAAAGCGGATGACCGGAGTCTTCAGGAGGCTGTTGTCCTCCAGGACTTCCTCCCGGGGATCGTAATCCCTGTGGGCATAACCCTTGTCCTTATAGGTCTTGGATTCCCTGTCGATGATCTTGTCTTTTCCGACTTTTTGAATAATCTTATCCAGCTCGCCGGGGCTCAGTTCCCTTTCGTTCAGATCGAGCAGATGAAAAGGGGCGCCCCTCTCCTTGAAGAACAGCTGCGCCTTCTTCGTCTCCCGGCACTTCTTCGTCCCGATAATCTGTATATTCATGGACCCATCATAGCATAATTCCCTCCCCTTGCCCAACCCGTGGCATAGGGATAAAATGGGGCCAGGAGATGAATATGGAAGAGACGATTTTCGATAAAATCCTCGCCGGAACCATACCTTCGGCCAAAGTCTACGAGGATGAGGACGTGCTGGCCTTCCGGGATGTCAATCCCCAGGCACCCACCCACGTCCTGGTGATACCCAAGAAGAGGGCGGTGAATTTCACAGAGCTGAAGGACCGGGACGAAGAGGAGGTGGGCCGCTTTTTCCAGAAGGCCGCCAGAGTGGCGGATAAACTGGGGCTGGACGAAGAGGGCTACCGCGTCGTCATCAACTCGGGCAGACATGGCCAGCAGACCGTGGCCTACCTGCACGCCCACATACTGGGGGGAAGGCAGATGAACTGGCCCCCGGGCTGAGGAATCATTGACAAGGATACTATACAGGCGTATAGTATCCCCTATGAGGAAGATCATTCACATAGATATGGATGCCTTTTACGCCTCCATCGAACAGAGGAATGATCCCTCCCTCCGGGGGAAACCGGTCATAGTAAGCGGTTCCCCCAACTCCCGCAGCGTGGTTTCCACCTGTTCCTATGAGGCGAGGAAATTCGGCGTCCATTCCGCCATGCCCGCCAGCCACGCCTACCGTCTCTGCCCCCAGGGCATTTTCGTCCCCCCCCATTTTTCCGAATACGAGGAAGCCTCCCGCCAGATCCATGAAATATTCTCCGAATACACCGATATCATAGAGCCCCTCTCCCTGGACGAGGCCTATCTCGATGTGACCCGCAACCGGAGGGGGATCCGCTCAGCCCTGATCATAGCCCGGGAAATTAAAAACAAGATCCGGGAGAAGACGGAACTGACCGCTTCGGGGGGGGTATCCTATAACAAATTCCTGGCGAAAACCGCTTCCGACTGGGAAAAGCCCGATGGGCTCACCCTGATAACACCGAAACAGGCCGTCCCCTTTCTGGAGGAACTGCCCATCGGCAAGTTCTTCGGCATAGGGAAAAAGACGGAAGAACACATGAAGAACCTGGGAATCGTGACGGGCCGGGACCTCAAGGCCTACGAGAAGTGGCAGCTGATTGAGATGTTCGGAAAATCGGGATCCTACTATTTCGACGTGGTGAGGGGAATCGATCCCCGGCCGGTGCAGCCTGAAAGGATCAGAAAGAGCATCGGGCGGGAGGAGACCTTCTCCCGGGATATCATGGACGGGGAGGAAATCAGGGAGATACTGCGCCGTCTCTCCGCGGAACTGGAGGAGACACTGAGAAGGCTGGAGACGGGTGGCAAGACGGTCACCCTCAAGGTGAAATACCATGACTTCCAGTCCATTACCCGGTCCAATTCCCTTTCCCGGCCCGTATCGGGACGGCGGGAACTGATGGAACAGGCGGACATTCTCATGGAAAAGACGGAGATAGGGAAAAGGCCCATACGCCTGATCGGCCTCTCCCTCACCTCTCTGACGGGCCACCGGTTCCGGGAGGAGGAGGATCAGCTCGACCTTTTCTCCCTCTCCCTCTGATACCAGTACCAGGCCTGCACCATGATCGCGCTGTTCATGACCGGAGACCCCATCCTGCGGACGATTTCCCCATGATCCAGGGTGAAGAATTGGATTCGCTCATGCTCATCAAGACTCTGGCCGGACACTTTCTCCAGATTCTCCGCCAGAAAGGTATGGGAGGTGTTTGTCATGAAGGCCGGATTAGGATTGATCTCGCCGATGTGCTTCCATTTTCCCGCCCGGTAACCGGTTTCCTCCAGCAGTTCCCGCCTGGCCGCTTCCAGGGGCTCCTCCCCTTCGTCGATCACCCCGGCGGGAAACTCCTCGGAGAGGGCGGCGCTTCCGTGACGGTACTGGCGAACCATCAGGAAGCGTCCGTCCGGAAGGACCGGTATGACCGTGACCCAATCGGGGGGGGTGAGTTTTATAAATGTCCCCTCCGAACCGTCAAAACTGCGGCTCCGAACGGTAATAAGATCAAAGAGGGCCTCCTTGCGGCGGTCCAGCTCCCTTAACTCCTGCCAAAGCAATTCATCATCTTTCATTCCGACTCCCGGGGATAACGGCCGATTTCGTCCCTACCGTTCCTGAAATAATAGTACCTGTCATCCCTTTTTACAAAGGAAGACTCCTCAAGATTCACTTTCCCCCCTCCCCCGGGAAGATCCAGGGCAAACCGGGGAAGGGCGAGATGGGACACGCTCCGGCTCAGCTCGCCGTAAATTTCCAGAGCCCTTTCCAGGGGAACCCGAAAATGGGAGGTCCCCCGCGCTAGATCCCCCTGGAAGAGGTAATAGGGCTTTATACCCCGTTCTATGAGGCCGTAGCAGAGGTCCCGCTGCGCCTCCACCGTATCATTGACGCCCCTTAGCAGCACCGCCTGATTCAGGAGGGGAATCCCCCTCATCCGAATCGCCTCTGCCATACGGTCGAACTCCGGGGACATCTCACTGACATGATTCACCTGAAGCACCATCCAAAGGGATTTCTGCTCTCCCAGAAGGTCCAGTTTAGCCCGGTCAGTCCCCTTCGGGTCTACCACGGGAAGGCGGGTGCCTATCCGTTTTATCAGGGGCCGCCCCAGACTGTTCAGGCCCTGAAAAAGATAGGCGAGCCTTTCATAGGAGGCCATGAGGCCGTCACCCCCGGAAATGAGCAGTTCGTGGATCTCCCCGTGTTCCCTCAGATACTCAATAATCCGGTCGATCTGCCCTTTCCCCAGGGCCGACGTCCTACCCGTAAAATGCCGCCGGAAGCAGTGGCGGCAGTACATGGCGCATCGGTCGGTGATGAGGATCAGAGCCCTGTCCCCGTAGTGGTGAATCAATCCTTCCACGGGAGAATGCACCCTGTCACCCAGGGGATCCTCCGATTCTTCATCGGTATAATCCAACTCTCCCGCCCGGGGTACCGATTGAAGCCTCAAAGGGTTGCGGGGATCCTTTCCCATGATTTTCAGCCAGTACCGGCTGATGCGCAAAGGCAGAAGCCCCTCCCCTGGGGATGAGAAATAGGCCCTCTCCTCATCGGTCAGGGTGAGATGCTGTTCCAGCTCAGCCTGGTTTGTCACATAAGCCTTATCCATGGCCCCATATTATTCTATTATTGACTTTTAATAAAGCAATGGATAGATTAATGCACTAAGGGAGACAGTCATGGATATTTCACTTGAAAACATAACGAAGGACGTACTCAGGTCCTACAGGGAAGTGGGGGGCATCAACCATCTCTCCGGCTCATCCCTCCCCTCCCGGCAGAGCATTCAGCGTCTCATGATGACCTTCGAGAGCCTGATATTCCCCGGATTCCAGTCTGAGGAGCTTCTGGAGAATGACTATATCTCCTTTACGGTGGGTAACAAGCTGCACCAGCTGGCCTCATCCCTGACCATAGAAATCGCCAAGAGCCTTAAATTCCGCTGCCTGCAGCAGGGGAAGGTCTGCGAGAAGGACTGCCGGAAGGAAGCCTCCTCCGTGGCCTGCAAAATCCTGAACAAAATACCCGAGCTGAGGGAGATGGCCCTGAAGGATGTCAACAGCGCCCTTAAGGGAGATCCGGCGGCGAAATCACATGAGGAGATTATCCTCTCCTATCCGGGGGTCGAAGCGGTGACGATCCACCGTTTCGCCCATGAACTCTACAATCTGGATATCCCCCTCATCCCCCGGATGATGAGCGAACAGATACATCGCAAAACGGGAATCGATATCCATCCGGGAGCCAGGATAGGGGACAATTTCTTTATAGACCATGGGACGGGCGTCGTCATCGGTGAGACGGCCATAATCGGTACGAACGTCAAAATTTATCAGGGAGTAACCATCGGCGCCCTGAGTGTGAACAAGGAAGACGCCAATATCAAGAGGCACCCCACCATAGAGGATAATGTGACCATTTATGCGGGTGCCACGATTCTGGGGGGGAAAACGGTTATCGGCTCTCAGACTACCATAGGGGGAAACGTCTGGATAACCGAATCGGTTCCCCCCGGCAGCCTTGTCTACAGCAAACCCGCCGATAACATTATCAAAAACAGGAAAGGGAAAAACTAGTTGGCGGGAACCTTCCTGGTTATCCTGTCCGTATAAAGGGTCACCCCATCTATTTCGCTCAGGGAGGCGAGTTTTTCCTCATAGGCTTCCGCCTCTTTCTTATCCGAGAAGGCGCCTATTCTGACGCGGTAGTAGAGAGTCCCGTTCACCTCCCTCGTCTGCATAACCGATTCAATACCCCGGGCTTTCAAGGATGCCCTGAGATTGTCGGCGCTGACCGAATTGGGAAATGACCCCACCTGGAGCCAGTAAATTTCCTCGGTGACTTCCTTGTATGAGACGGGGGGAGGTACGGGTTTCGATTCCGCGGGCTTAACAATTGCCGCAGGGGTTTTTTCCGGTTCCCTATCCCCTTCTTCCATGGAAATGACGATATCCCCTGCCCCATCCTTATCCTCGATGATGAGGGGTGTTTCCTCGCCCTTCTGCAGACCGTCGAGGAGAAGTTCTTCGGCGCTCTTTTCGGGAAGCAGGTTTTCCTCTGTTCCCTTCAGGGAGGAGATGGCCAGCTGGGGCTTCTCGGTAACATTCAAATTGTCCAGGGGATTGAAGAACGCGATCCATCCGAACAGGATGATTATGGCCAACGCTCCCAGTGCGGTCAGTAGAATCATGAGAGTATTTTTGCCTTTATTATCTTCCATTACCGATATTCTCCTTTTCCGATAAACGGTTGAACAGTATCCGGGCCTTCCTTTTGAGGGGGCCATCAAAAAAACCGTTATATACCTTATAAATATCGACATGGGAAGGAAATTGTTGAGCACTGAATTTCCTCTGGCTGAGAAATCTTTTCATAAGGTTTATAATCCCCCGGTTATCCCTTCTGAGGGCCCTGTAGAAGCGGAGGACAGGGGGGGAATGCATCCAGATGACCCCATCCAGGCGCTGTGCCAGGGCGCTCTTATGAAGAACGGCCCCGTTCAGAAGAACGATCTTACCCCTACTACTTAAAATGGTCTTCTCCGTCTCCCCTTCGATCAGGGGATGGATGAACTTCTCCAGTTTTTCCAACTCCCCCCGGTTCCCGAAGACCAGGGAAGAGAGGGCCTGACGATTCAACGAGCCGCGGCCGTCAAGGATGGACTCTCCGAAAATCCTAACGAGCCCCATTCTGTTCTCCTCCAGGAGGCGATGATTCAATCTGTCAAGATCCAGGTGGATCGCCCCCATCTCCTCCATGTGGCGGGCGAGACGATTTTTACCGGAACAGGATTTTCCGGCCAGGCCGATGATCATTGTCAGTGGATCTCGCCCCAGCGGCGGGCGGTCTCAACATTCACCTTAAGGGGAACGGAAAGGATCACCGCCCCTTCCATCAACTCCCTCACCCGCCGGGACATTTTTTCACTGTCCTCCTCGGGAACATGGAAGATGCACTCGTCGTGAACCTGCAGGAGAAGATCCGCCCGGGGGAATTCCTTTTTTAACAGGGGAACCATATTCAGCATGGCCCTTTTGACGATATCCGCAGCGGACCCCTGTATCCGGGTATTGACGGCCACCCTCTCCGCTCCCTGCTGTTCCGTCTTGTTCCGGCTGTTTATCCCGTGGACCGTACGGAAGCGCCCCATCATGGTGGATACCCCGCCGGCGGTACGGGCTTCTTCTATGGTTTTATCAATGAACGACCGGATCCCGCTGTACTTTTCAAAATAGGTATCGATGAACTCCGCCGCGTCCTTCCGGGGGATCTTCAGCTCATTGCTGAGCCGAAAGGCGGACATACCGTACATCACCCCGAAATTGATTGTCTTGGCGATTCGCCTCTCTTCGGGGGTCACATCCCTTTCATCCTTCCCGAATATCAGGGAGGCAGTCTGCCTGTGAACATCCTTCCCCGTCAGAAAAGCGTCCTTAAGGCCCGGATCGCCGGAAAGATGGGCCAGGACGACCAGCTCGATCTGGGAGTAGTCCGCGGAAAGGAAAGTCTTTCCCTCGTCGGCGGTGAAGGCCATGCGGATCATCCGTCCCTTCTCATCCCGGACGGGAATGTTCTGAAGATTGGGATCCCGGCTGGCAATGCGCCCCGTAGCCGTTCCAGTCTGAACGAAGTGGGTGTGGATCTTACCCTTCTCATCCACCAGTTCGCTCAGGGAATCGATGTAGGTCGATTT
>QKAI01000045.1 GCA_003246505.1 Spirochaetaceae bacterium
AGAACGGCCGGACCGGCTCCGTAATATCCGGAGAGATCCAGGAGTACCGAAGGGATCCTCCGGTCATTCGCGGCCCGTTCCAGCACCCACTTGAGATCGCCTATGAGACACTCGGCGGGAGGTTTTCCCATATAGGAATCCAGGTCCCTTTCTAAGGCAGTGGTGCTGTACTCCTCCACGATGTATCCCTCAGGAGCGAGAACGAGAACTTCCCCTTCCCTGACCTTGGGGGTACGGTTGTAAAAAATCCCAATGACGATAAGAACAAGGACGCCCCAGAAGAGGAGTCCGAGAATTGTTTTCTGAATCAGGGAAAAAACGCGAAAGAGTCCCTTGAAGAATTTACCCATATGTTCAACCTCAATACGGTGGTTCAGTAAAATCTGACATCAGATTAAAGTAATACTCCTTTTCCTCTTCCGAAGGGCTTATCAGACGGGAGAAGTCCGATCTCTCCTGCCTGGAATCGTCACCCCCCGGGATCAGAGCGGGATCTCCAAATATGACCATACCAAGATACCACATATCGTCATGGACGCCAACCTTGTTATACCATTGGCGGAACGCTTCGGCCCAGCTTCGGCCCAGGGAGAGGACCCGGTGAAATTCCAGGGGTTCGAAATTCCCCCCCTTCTTAGTCGATCCGGTCACGGCGAGGGACGTATCGGTTCTCGAGAGATAGGACATGGCCAGATTGGGCTGGGTATAACGGGCCGCCTGGCAGTTGAAAAGATTAAGGAACCCCACATCCACCCCTTCCCTGTCGATGGCGTAATAACGGTAGGGGGTATAATCCGTCCCCTCCTGTACATAGAGGGCGGAGGGATTGGCGTGGATCCACTGATAGAGATATTTACTGCGGCCCAGAAGGGCTTCCTCATAAAGCTGGTAGGTGGATTGGGGCAGATTCTCGACCAGGAAGACTTCCCCGGCTATCCGCTCGGCGCCGAAGAAGCTGCCTCTCCTGTAATCGGACCAATCGTCATCTTTGAAGAGAACCGCCCGGTCTTCAAAGGTGAGAACACCCGTGCGGTAGAGATGGATTTTATGGAAATACCCGATCAGCTCCTCCGTCGAGCCGGTCAGCCGGGAGACGGGAACACTCATGAAGATCGTTCCATGGCTGTCGAAGGTACCGTCCCCGTCCCGGTCGTCCCAGGACGTATCGGGGGATGAGAAATAGAGATCCGTGGGAAAGACTTCCCCCTCCCATACGTAATTCACAGAGGGAAGGTCACCCAGGAACCAGGCGGTCCATGTTCCGTCACTGTACTTCTTCAATTCTTCCCGCAGGTCCCGGGCATCCCCTTCCCACTCCCTTATGGTGACCTCCGTACCTTCCTCTGCCAGATCGGACCGATACAGGTTCAGGGATGGGGACAGCTCCGCGAATATCCCCTTTTCCACGACAACCAGAACAGAATCCACGGAAACCTGCAGATCATCGGAGTCCAGAATCAGCAGGGAACAGGAAAGAAGCGGCACGATAAGGACATATATAAAAAAGGCCCGTCCAAGCATATACATAATCATAATTCTTGGATTAAAATAATGCAAATGAGGAGGTAATCCTTAATGCCCTACAAACCCTGGATAATTGTATTCCTGAGTGTAGTCTATTTTATTTCCCCGCCAATAATTATAATCACGACTTCCTATGTTTCCCTCGTTCCGCTGACCGGTCAGGACGGGATCTTTTCCCGTCTGTCCCTTTCGGATATATCCATACTCATAACCTATCTTGCCATAGGGCTCTGTCTTCTCAGTATGAGAAAATGGGGATGGTGGGGATTTATCCTTCTATCCCTCTATCTCATCGGCTACAATCTCCTGGCCTATCTGAAGAACCCCTTCTACTCCCCCCTCTCCCTCATCATCTTCACCATTCTTCTGACGACGGCGGCGGGGCTCCTATTCAGAAAAGAGCTGATCGCTCCCTATTTCAATCCCCGGCTGCGCTGGTGGGAAACGGACAGACGTTATGACCTTTCCTTCCGCTGCCGGATAAACTTCGGCCGTGATTCCCTCTCCGTACCCGTTTTTGACATATCCCGGGGGGGATGCTTTCTGGCCGTGGACAAGCCTGCCCCCCTTTCCCGCATCCTGACTCTGGACATTTCCATAAACCGGCTCTTTCTCTCCCTGAAGGGGGAAGTCGTCCGGGGAGCGACGGAGCCTGTAAAGGGCTGGGGGATCGTTTTCAAGGATCTGAGCGTCATGGAATCCCGGGGGATCAAGGAACTCATTAATCTTCTGAAAATATACCACGGGGAAATCCACGATAACCTGGGTGACCGCCGTCACCGCCGGTACGCCAATCCCTTTTATGTGTACCTCGGCGGAGAGGGAGTGACCGGGGAGAGGCGAATCCACAGCGTTCTGGAGAATATTTCCCGGAGCGGATTCTGCCTTACCCTGGAGGATGATCAATGGCTGTCGGGGGAGAAGAAAATCACATTGGAATTGCCCCCCGCCGCCCGGTTCACCGGCCGGGAGGGAGTCGTCAGGCCACTGCCGGGGGAAATCGTCTGGTCCCGCAAAAATGAGCACTCCCTTCTCCTGGGCGCGGAATTTTCCGAAAGGAGCGCCTATACAAGAAAAATCGCAGGAGAATTGATCAGGAACTTTAAAAAAATGGGCGGACGGGAGAGGGGAAAATCTCGCCCCTGGGACAGGAAGCTCATCGATGAATCCTTTTTGCTGACGCCGAGGGGCAAACTGAGGGCTCTCCTCAAAGTTCAAGGTTGAAGTAGCTCGCCATGCGCCCTGCGAAAATCTCCAGATCCTCATGCAGGACATGGGTCATGAGGCGGTCATAATCGGTTTCCCCAAGATTGACAAGGAGAGAGGAGCTTCGGCGGATAATTTTCAGAACGAGGTCCGAGGCGGGGCGAACATTCAGGGAAGTTCCCAGTATGAGTACAAGACCGGCCACAGGGGGATTCTCCCAGAGGGAGTAAAATTCCCCGGGAAGATTCTCTCCGAAAAAAACGACGTCCGGCTTTATCACGCCGCCGCAGGAGCACCGGGGGATTTCCCCTTCCATCATCGACGGGCCGTAATCGTCAAACCCATAGGAGCGGTCACATTGGCGGCAGTGCCCCGTTTCATAGGTCCCGTGGCATTCAAAGATATTCCGGGATCCCCCTTTCTGGTGCAGGCGGTCTATATTCTGGGTAATGACCCGGGAGACTCTCCCTTCCCTTTCCCATAATCCGATCAGCCGGTGACAGAGGGTCGGTTCGGGGGCTTTTTCCATCATTTCCCGTGAAAAATCAAAGAAGGGACGGGGATCCCGATCGAAACAGGAGATATCGAAAAGGGATTCCCCCGTGGGCAGTCCGTATTTTTTCTGTACCGTTTTATAGAGACCATTCTCCCCGCGGAAATCGGGAATGCCGCTCCCCGTGCTGATACCGGCGCCGGTAAAGACAACAATGTCTCCGTGAGTTTCGATAATCCGAGCCGCGTCGTTCAGTTCCATGCAAACCTTCCCTTTCCCACTTTACCATGTAAAATTGTTAACGTCGAGGGAATTTGACTGTTAGCCGTCACAATCCGGGAACCGGGGTGACTTATAAATAAGAAAGGGCTGCCCTAAGGACAGCCCCTCCCAACGGTCACGACCGCATGATTACATCATGCCGCCCATACCGCCCATTCCCCCCATACCGCCGCCTGCGGGCATGGGTGCTTCCGGTTCGGGAATGTCCGTAATGGCGCATTCCGTAGTAAGGAGCAGAGCGGCGATGGATGCCGCGTTCTGCAGGGCGCTTCTGGTTACCTTGGCGGGATCGATGATACCGGCGGCGACCATGTCGACCCACTCCATCTTATTGGCATCAAATCCGATACCCTTCTTCTCGCTCTTCGCCTTGTCCGCCACGATGGAACCGTCCAGACCGGCATTCTGAGCGATCTGTCTGATCGGTTCTTCCAGAGCTCTCTTCACGATCTTGAAGCCGATCTTCTCATCCTCGGCAAGGTTCTTCTGGTCATACTTCTCCAGGGCCATGCTGGCCTGGACGAGGGTCACACCGCCGCCGGGAACGATTCCCTCTTCGATGGCGGCTCTGGTGGCGCTCAGGGCGTCCTCCACTCTGTGCTTCTTCTCTTTGAGCTCAACTTCGGTAGCGGCGCCGACATTGATGACGGCCACACCGCCGGCCAGCTTGGCCAGTCTTTCCTGAAGCTTCTCCCTGTCGTAATCACTGGTGGTATCTTCGATCTGGACGCGGATCTGGGAAATTCTTTCCTTGATGGAAGCTTCCTTGCCGCTGCCGTTGATGATGGTGGTATTCTCTTTCTCAACCTTTACCATCTTGGCGGTTCCCAGCTGTTCCAGCTCGGTATTTTCCAGTTTGAGACCGATTTCCTCGGAGATAACCTCGCCGCCGGTAACGATGGCGATATCCTCCAGCATTGCCTTTCTTCTGTCACCGAACCCGGGAGCCTTAACTGCGCAGACATTCAGGGCGCCCCGGATCGTATTGACGACCAGAGTGGCCAGGGCCTCGCCGTCCACATCCTCTGCGATGATCAGACAGGGCTTACCGGACTGGGCGATTTTCTCCAGAATGGGAAGAAGATCCTTCATGTTGCTGATTTTCTTATCGTAGATAAGGATGTAGGGAGAGTCGAGGGTGGTGGTCATGTTGTCCCTGTTATTGGCAAAATAGGGAGAGAGGTAACCGCGATCGAACTGCATGCCCTCTACGAAATCGGTGGTGGTTTCAATGGTTTTGGACTCTTCCACGGTAATGACGCCGTCCTTACCGACCTTGTCCATGGCGCCGGCGATCTCATCGCCGATCTCCCGGTCGTTATTGGCGGAAATGGCCGCTACCTGGGCGATCTCCTCCTTGTCCTTGATAACCTTGGCATTTTTCTTGATTTCCTCGACGGCGATTTCAACGGCCTTGTCGATGCCCCTTTTGATTCCCATGGGGTTTACGCCGGCGGCGACGCTCTTGAGCCCCTCTTTGACGATGCCGTAGGCAAGAACGGTGGCGGTGGTGGTTCCGTCTCCGGCCACGTCATTGGTCTTTGTGGCGACTTCCTTTACAAGCTGAGCTCCCATATTTTCGAAGGGATCTTCCAATTCCACTTCCTTTGCAACGGATACACCGTCCTTTGTTACCGTAGGAGCCCCAAATTTCTTATCGAGCAGGACGTTTCTTCCCTTAGGTCCCAGGGTAACTTTTACTGCGTCAGACAGTTTTGTCACACCGGCGAGCAAGCTCTTTCTTGCTTCTTCGTCGAATTTCAGCTGTTTAGCCATTAATCTATCACTCCCTTAAATTTAGGTTATTGATTTTTTTGTCAGAGATAAAATACTAATTTATGTGTGTTTCATCAAGATTTTTTTTGCTTTTTTTTACACCCGCGGAACGGACAGGGTCAGGTGCAGGTACCTATCAGATCAATCATACTTTTAAAGGGGGAATCATCCTTTTTCAGCTCCCTTGACCCCCGCGTGATCTTGCAGAGGCTCAGTCCCAGATCGGTGGCGATCTTTCTCTGGGACACACCCTGATCAATCAGTTTAACCAATGCCCAGCGCGAGGCGACTTCCTGAAGTTCGTTTTCCGTAAGCAGGCAGGGAAGAAACCTCTCAATGAGGTCGGGATTATCCGCCTTCGCCAGGGTTTCGCTCATTTCTCTTATGTATGCCTTGACTTCGTTACTATCCATAAGAACAATATACGTCCCCCGAAGGGGGATGTCAAGTTAAGTCCCTATCCAGATGATTCATAATCTCCCGAAACCGGGAAATGACGGGATATTTTCCGAAGGATCCGTTCATGCCCTGGGGATCGAAGAGAAGGCACTTCATACCCAGTGAGGCGGGGGTATCCAGATCGATCCCCGGATTATCCCCCACCATCATAACCTCCCCGGCTTCACAATTCGTCAATGAGATCGCTTTTAGAAAAAGTTCCTTCTCCGGTTTCCTTATCCCCTCATCGAAACTGTAAAGGCAGTGGGAGAAATAGGAGCGTATGCCCAGCCTTTTCAGCGTTGCCTCATGGCTGCTGCCGTGAATGGGTGTATTGGATAGAATCCCCATTTTCCTGTTCCTTCTTTTCAGTTCGGCCAGAGTATCCGTAATATCATAGTTCGCAACGGCGAATTCCCCGGCCGGCTGGAAGAATAGATCCATGAGTTCCCGGGGAGTTATACCTTCCCCCCGGACAAGGGGGGCGATAAGGGCCTCCACATCGGGCTCGGCCCTATTGTAGACACCCTTGGGCATCATCTCCTTCATGAGGGGGGTATAGAATTTTTCCATGAGCCTCTCCCAGGAAACGGGCGAGCCCGCTCTGGCCAGGCCGGATCTCATGAGTTCCAGGCCCATTTCGTCCTTCTCCCTCTCCGTGACCGGTCCGGAGTGATAATCCACGATCGTGTTTCCCAGATCAAAATAGACGAACCTTATCACAACTTTCACCTCCCCCGTTCCGCCAGTAAGATTAAACCGCGGAGATCCTCCTCCCTTTCGGCGGTTTCCCAGTGTTTAATGAAATCAGGATTCTGTACAATCTGCGCTATGGCCATCAGGGCCTTAAGATGGAAATTCCTCTCTTCCCTTCCGCCGGCCAGGGCAAATACGATTCGGATATCGTCCATGGTCTCCGAATAGACGACCCCCTTTTTGAGCCGGACGACTACGATTTCGAAACCGGCATTATCCTCCAGTACGATATGGGGAATGGCGAGATCCCGGCTGATGGCGGTGGAAGAGTCCGCTTCCCTCTCTTCCAGCTTCTTCTTGATTTTTTCAACGGGGATATCCAGACGCAAGGAAAAGGCCTGGGCGATTTTCTCACTCAGCTCAACCCGGCTGATCTCCCGCTTTATATCCAGGATAATGGCATTTCGTATCAGGCCGTCGAAACGGTCATCCTCGATGTTGTCCCGCTCCCTGAGGATGGCGCTGAGCTCATTATGAAGGGTACCCGACCGAACGTCGTTTGAAACGGCCCTCTCCACGATACGGATCAGGGCCGATTCCGTACGGGGCTTGTCCTTTCTGTAATAGATGTACCAGACAGTGGAGAGGACAAAGAAGAAGAAAGCCAGGAGGAGAGGCAGATTCCCCATCTCGAATATAAGAATAAGAGAGAAAATAATTCCCAGGATGGGAAAGAAGGGATAGAGGGGAGTCTTGAACAAGGGACGGTAGGAGACGATGCGGCTCTCCCTCATAAGGATGACAGAGATATTCACAAGAAGGAAAAGTATCAGCATCATGGTGGAGGCGGTTTTTACCAGATTATCCAGGTTCAGGGCCAGAATGACGATAACCATGAAAAAACTCGTCATCAGGACCGAAAGCCAGGGGATCCCCTTTTTTCTGGTATGGGTTTGAAAGAAACGGGGGAGCAGACCGTCTTCCGACATGGCCACGGGCAGACGGGAGGCGGACATGAGGGAGGCGTTCGCGGTCGTGGCGAAGGAGAAGATGGCGGCCAGGGAGAGAAGGACAAGCCCGAAACCGCCGGAAATTTTTCCCGCCCCCAGGGAAAGGGGCGTCAGGCTTCCCGTGATTTCCTCAGGACTGAGGAGAGCCAGTGTCAGGGCTATGGTTACAATATAGAGGATATTGACCACGATGAAACTGAGAAACATGCCCCGGGGAAGGACTTTCCCCGGATTTTTGATCTCCCCCGCCAGGGAAGCCACCTTCGTCAGGCCCCCGTAGGAGATAAAAACGGTTCCCGCTATGCCCAGAACGGTCTGAAAGGGAACTTCTCCCATCGAAATCAACGAGGAGACATCCGCTTTGGGCCATCCCGCCGCATTATAATAGATAAGGATCCCCAGAAGGGCAAAAACCATCAGATCCTGGACGTGGCCGGAGCTCTCCACGCTCACCAGATTCATTACCGTGAAGATTAATATGAAGAAAAGTGCCACAAGTTTAATTTGAAAGAAAGTGATCTGGGGATTGATCAACTGCATGAAAGCGCCGATTCCAATGAGGGCGAAGGCTCCCTTCAGGGCAATGGAGAACCAGTTTGCGAAACCGGCGAAGTTCCCCAGGAGCGGGCCCAGGCTGCGGTAGATATAGAAATAGGTCCCCCCGGAACGGGGCATGGCGGTCGACAGTTCGGACTGGGAAAGGAGGGCGGGAATCATCATGAATCCCGCGAGGGCATAGGCGGGTATGATGGCCGTACCCGCCCTGTGATAAACGACGGCGGGCAGAACGAAGAGACCGGAACTGATCATGGCCCCGGAGGCGAGGCAGAAGACTTCCAACAGGCCCAGCCCCTCTTTCTTTTTTTTATCGGTACCCATAAGTAAATTATAGTTGATTATGGAAAAAAATGTTAATTATGACGGAAGATTTTCCGAAATAAATAACATATTGATTCGTTGTTATCCCTCCCATTTAACAACAAAAAAGGCTGCCCCTCCGGGCAGCCTTTCTTTTTCAGGCAACATAGGCTTCCAGTTTCTGCTTCCGGCCGGGATGCTGAAGCCGGTTAAGAGCTTTCTGCTCAATCTGCCTTATCCTTTCCTTTGTCAGATCGTAGATGTCTCCTATCTCCTTGAGGGATAGGGGCTTCTTATCATTTAGTCCGTAACGGTACTGGAGAACCTGGGACTCCTTATCGGGAAGATCCTGAAGGATTCTGTTGATATCCTCCTTAAGGGAGAGGTTCATCACCTGTTCCTCAGGGGCCATATAGCCCTCATCTTCGATAAAGTCTCCAAGCACGGAGGAATCCTTTTTATAGAAAACGGGAGTTTCCAGGGAAACATGCTCACGGGAAAGGCTCAGAAGCTCTTCCACTTCCTTGGCATCAAGATCAAGCTCCCTGGCGATCTCGGCGATTTCGGGCTCTTCCCCGTTGAGATCGATGAGGTGTTTCCTGGTCTTTTCTATCTGAACGAGTTCGTTGGCCCGGTTCATGGGCAGACGGATCATGCGTGATTTTTCACAGATGGCCTTTAAAATCGCCTGTCTGATCCACCATACCGCATAGGATATGAAGTGATACCCCCTCTCGGGGTCGTATTTCTCAATGGCATTTATAAGACCGAGGTTCCCCTCGCCTATCAGATCTTCCAGGGACATGCCCTGATTCTGATATTTCTTGGCCACGTTTACCACAAACCTCAGGTTTGCGTTGATAAGTATTTCCTTCGCCATGGTATCGCCCTTAACGGCTCTTCTGGCAATATCATCTTCCTCTTCCCGGGTCAGGAGGGCTATTTTATTTATC
>QKAI01000443.1 GCA_003246505.1 Spirochaetaceae bacterium
ACATTCTCGAGGAAACGAAATTAGCAAGGCGCCTGATCCTGTGGATCGTTCTCCTTTTGACGGGGCTTACGTCGCTCATCCTGCTTATCCTGTTCCAGAGAAAGGTGGAGGCGGAAAGGAACCACAGGGAAATACATGATCTTTATGATAACGCCCCCGTCGGGTATCTCTCGCTGGACGATAACTTCAATATCGTCAGGATCAACCGTAAAGCCCTTAAATGGCTTGGCTATGATAGGGACACCATCGCGGGGAAATTATCCTTTTACGATATTCTGGAGGAATCGAGCAGAACGGAATTTATGGAGAAGATATCCAGCAGAAGCTTATCCGGGGGCGATCACCTTGAGATGATGCTCAACCTGAAAGGGAAGGGGGATGGGGTCATGCCCGTGCTTTTCTCTTCCAACAGGGAAGGGAGCGTGCCCGATAATGTCCTTTTCCTGGAGCGGGCCGTTCTGACCGATATGACGGAGAGGAATCGGATCCTGGATGAATTGATGAAGGCCAAGTCGGAAGCGGAGGAGGCGAACAAAGCCAAAAGCCGTTTCCTGGCGAACGTCAGCCATGAGATACGGACGCCCTTGAATGGAATCATCGGATTGAGCTATCTGGAGATGAAGAAAGAGAACCGCCAGTTCGACGTGTTCCGCCGTATTTACAACCTTTCCACATCCCTGCTCGTTCTGATTAATAACATCCTCGATCTGACCAAGATACGGGAAGACAAGATAGTTCTTGAGAGCAGTCCCTTTGACTTTAATGAGACACTGCAGCTCATAGGCGATGCCCTTACCCCCAAGGCGAACAGCCGGAAAATCGATTTCATCATCAACTACCCCTTTGATATGCCCATGCATTTCATAGGGGATTCGCTCAGGCTCAGAGAGGTGCTTTTGAATCTTCTTTCCAACGCCTTGAAATTTACGGAGCAGGGATTTGTCCTCCTTGGTATCGTTCCGGAGAAGGATGGAGAGAATAGGATGAATCTCAGTTTCTCGGTCAAGGACAGCGGGATTGGTATCGCGCCGGAGGCTCTGGATACGCTCTTTGACGAATTCACCCAGGAAGATTCGAGCACGACCAGAAAATACGGCGGGACAGGATTGGGTCTGAATATTTCCAGGAACCTCGTTTCCCTTATGGGAGGCGAACTGACCGTAAGCAGCGAGAAGGGGCGGGGAAGCGAGTTCTGTT
Source organism: Spirochaetaceae bacterium (assembly GCA_003246505.1). GTDB lineage: Bacteria > Spirochaetota > Spirochaetia > DSM-2461 > DSM-2461 > SZUA-368. The sequence continues at coordinate 1,198 of QKAI01000443.1, forward strand.
TTACCGTAAATCTGGAGTTGGATCCCGAATTCAAGCAGGATGGCACTGTCATTCCCGGGGAGATCGCCAGGGCGTCGGTTATTGCCTATGTGACCAATGATATCGTCGGCGAATCCCTGTCCCGCATATTGGCCTCCATGGGGATCCACCATGTCTTCTATGGTGACCGGGAGGAATTTCTCGCCTTCCTGGATGAGGCTCCCGGGGACAGAACCATGCGTTACGTCATAATCCATGATGAGCCGGCCCGGGATGGGGAACTGAATATTCTGGGGGAAATCATCAAAAGGGACAGAGAGGGGGTCAAGGCCAGGTATCTGCTGCTCCTGAATGAGGAACGCCTCGAATACGTAAGGGGCAGGCCGGACAGTTCATTTATCAGGGGTTACCTGAGAAAGCCCTTCACCGCCTCCACCATTTTGGATGCGATGATAAGGACCAGCGGATTTGAAGGGATTTCCATGAACTATCCCCGCCGGGATTACTTCAGGAGTGAATTCGGCTTGCGGGGATTGTCCGTACTGCTCGTGGATGATAATGAAATCAACAGGGAGATAGGGAAACAGCTCCTGGAAGATGTAGGCATTGTCGTCCGGGTCGCCGTTGACGGCAGGGACGCCGTCGAAAAAGTCACCCCGGGAATCGGTGATTTGGATTTGATACTCATGGATATCCAAATGCCGCGCCTGGATGGATTTGAAGCGACAGAAATCATCCGCAGGAAATATGGCCCGGAGGAACTTCCGATCATAGCCATGACGGCCCACTCCTTTGCGGAGGAGAGGGAGAAGGCGAAAGAATATGCTATGAATGATTATATCACGAAACCCATAATACCGGATGTCCTATACAATACGCTGCACAGGTATTCCCATCATATGGACGAGGTCCCTGAGAAAGGAATGGAAAGGGAGATCGACTACGGTATCATGATTCCCGGTGTCGATGCGGAAGAGGGGCTGGAAAGGATGAATTATAACTACGTTATCTATTCCGATATCCTTAAGCAATTCTATGACAAACATTCCAATCGGGATCTTCGGTCCCTCCGCGAAACGGCGGGGGATCGGGGGTTGATCTACTTTCACAACATTAAAAGTACGGCGGGAACACTGGGAATCAAGAGTATTCAGGAAATCTCTGAGAAGATTGAATCAATTCTCAAAGAACGGGACCGGGGGGAGGACCTGCAGATATTGATAGGGGATCTCGAAAGGACCCTGGATGGTGTTCTGGAGAACATTGGAAAATGGATAAAGGAAAATCAGATCTATTATTAGCTATCCGAGTATAGGGGAATATCGGCCTACCGGACGTGCTGGGTGTTTCTGCTGCGGAACACCTTGGGGGGCATATCCACCAGTTTGCGGAAGATGCTGCTGAAGTAATTGGGGTTTTTGAAGCCCGTCTCAAAGGCGATCTCCGTTATGGTCATGTTGCTGTTGAGAAGGAGCTCCTTGGCCTTTTCTATCCTGAGGCGGGTCAGATGTTCCAGAAAGGAGCTTCCCATCTCCTGTTTGAAGAGGGCCTGGAAATAGGAGGAGCTGATGCAAAGCTCCCGGGCCACGTCCCGGTTGGTAATGGGCTCCGCCAGATGCCGGGCCATGATCTCGTTGGCCTTCTCCACGATGATGGCGGCCCGGCTCCGGTAGGTGGTGGTCACATAGCCCAGGGTCCTCTCCAGAAGGTCCCGGAGCCAGACCTCCGCCTGATCCATGGTCGCCAGGTATTCCACATCCCGGAAGCACTCCTCCACCAGGATGTTCAGCTTCCGCTCGTCCGCTCCGGCGACTATGGCCGTGTCCGTCAGGGAGCCCGCCAGTTCCAGGAGGCGCAGCTTGAGCGATTCGGGGCGGTATTCTATGAACTCCCTGAACCGGGGCAGAAAACTTTCCATCAGGCTCAGGGAACTGTCCCTGTCCCCCATCTGCAGGGCCGAGAGGAGCTGCACCTTCTCCTTCGCCGGGTAACGGGGAACGGCGCTCTCGTCCTGCTGGATGTTGTTGATGTGGATGAGGCAGCAGCCCTCCAGCCTCTGGGCGTACTCCAGGGCGCTCAGGGCGTCGTAGTAGGAGGTCCTCAGGTCCTCCAGGCTGTCGTAGCTCCGGCCTATGCCTATCCAGGTCTTGAGGGAGCAGCCGGTTCGGATGTCCGCCTGTACCTTCTCCATCAGTTCTATGGGGACAAGATCCCGGTCGGGGTGGCGTATGTTCATGACGATCCCGATTTTGGTGTCGTCGAAGGGGATGATCAGATAGTTGTTCCACCCGGTCCACTTGTCCAGGTTCCGGGATATGATCTTTACCGCGCTTCCAATCCGGGACATCTGCTTCATCGTGCCCCCGATGTCGTCCACCTCTATGACCGCGAAGGTGTCCAGCCCCTCCGATTTGCCCAGGCAGCGCAGGAGCTCCTTGAGCTTGCGGTTCGAGTACTTGCTCAGGGCCACGTTCTGAATGATGTCTTCCTTGATGACGGGAATCAGTTTTTCGTAGTTGTTATAAAGCTCCCTTATGTCCAGGATGACCCCCGCCCCGAAGAGGAGGGTGCTGAAGATGGAGAAGAAGTAGTAGATCCACCACTGCTTTGTCAGGGACCCGACGATGAAGGTGCAGGCGAAGAGGAACACCCCGCTGTTGAAGAGGAAGACCTTGTTCTCCAGCCGCCTCCCCCGGCCCTCCTCCGTCTCGCAGGCGAGAAGATTGATGGTGGAGTTCGCCAGGAGCAGAATGCCGATGAATACCTGGACCGAGATGGTCACCTCCCGCCCGAAGAAGGGGGGCATCCGGTCCGGGGTGAGGTTGTCGTAGCCCGTGAGCCCCCCCCACTGGAAGAGGGTCTTGCTGCCCACCGTCCCCAGGGTGTTGAAGACCACGTACATGACCGCGGCTATGAGCCCTATGCCGTAGATAGCCCCCTTGGCGGGTTTGCGCTTTCTGTCCGTAAAGAGGTTGGACGCCACGGAGATGGAGGTGATGCTGAAGGCGAAGAGGATGGTCATTCGGATGTTGACGATGATCAGGGGAACCGGGTACTGCCCCAGGAGCAGCTGCAGGGGGCGGCCCACCAGGAAGAGGCTGAAGGAGACCAGGAATATGACGAAGTGGACGAAGGAAGCGGTCCTGGGCTGATTGATCATGACGAAATAGAGGAAATAGATGAAGAAGAAGAGGCCTGCTATGCTGGGGATCAGCGTATCCGAAATTACCTGAAAAGTCATTTGAATCCCTATTATACAATATGTTGGGCGAATTGGATAATTGTTTAATCGGCGGAATTGATGTAAATTCTTCTTTTGATCATTTTTCAAAGAGGAGTCACCGATTTGAACGTACGTGTCACCTCGCCTGTCCGTTTTCTCGGGAAACGACAGGGCGAAGCGGTTTTACGAGAAAATGGGTTTCAAATACAGGAATACCACCGAATTCCGAGTGGGAAATGAAATCCATGTGGATGAAATTTATGAGAGGAAAGGAGCGAACGGTATGGCGGATTATTATCACCAGAGGAATCCCTTTGTGGTTCCCACCGGGGATGGGAAACTGATCGAAGAGCATTTCGGCCTGGCCAGCACGAGGGACGGTCAGGCCAGTCTGGCCCACATGGTGGCCCCGCCCCGCTGGAGCGAGCCCTGGCAGCGCCCCGATTTTGACGAGTACACCTTTCTCTACCGGGGGAAAAAGAGGGTGGAGACCGATGAAGGGGAGATCATACTCCGTCCCGGGGAGTCCCTCCTGATCAAGGCGGGGACCCGCGTCCGCTACTCCAACCCCTTTGAGGAGGAGGCGGAGTATGTCTCCTTCTGCCTGCCCGCCTTCAGCCCCGATTCGGTCCACAGGGAGGGGTAGTCCCTTTTCTTATTTCAAGAAGAGGAATATACTGTTTCGCGCCATTCAAAAAAGGAGCGACCTATGATATCCCATTGGTGGGAACGGAAAGATCTGAAATACAGCGAACAGGGCGAACTGACCCTGGGCGGATACTCCCTGGAACGGAGGGCGCGCCAGTCGGGCACTCCCTCCTTCTACTACAGCGCCGAAAGGGTCCGGCATAATCTGGAAGAGCTGGACCGGGTCCTGAGCCGCCACACCTTCAAACATAAAATATACTATGCCATGAAAGCCAACCGCTTCATGCCCCTCATGACCTTTATGAAGAGCACCGGCCTTTGCGGGGTGGACGTCTGCTCCCCCAACGAGGTGGAGCACGCCCTGAGCTGCGGATTCCGGGCGGAGGAGATCTCCTACACGGGGACCTCCCTTTCGGACAACGACCTGGACCGGATCCTGCGCCACGACGGGCTGGTCCTCAACTGCGACGGCCTGAGCATGATCCGCCGGGTGGGGGAAAGAGCCCCGGGCCGGGAGATCGGCCTGCGCATCAATCCCGCCCTGGGAACGGGCTACGGCACCAACGAGCTGCTCCGCTACAGCGGCACGAAACCCAGCAAATTCGGGGTGTACGCCTCCGAGTTCCCCGAAGCCCTGGCCCTGGCGGAGAAGTACGGCCTGAAGGTGGTGCGGATCCACTTCCATACGGGCTGCGGCTACCTTAACGGGCAGCTGGAGGTGTGGAAGCAGATTCTGGAGACCTGCCGGGAGTTTCTCAAGGACAGGGATACGATCCGGACCATCAACCTGGGAGGGGGGCTGGGCCGGCCCCTGACCTCCTCCGACCGCCCCCTGGACCTGGAGAAGTGGGGCCGGACGATCGCCGCAGTCTTCGGGACCGACCGCTACGAAATCAATGTGGAGCCCGGGGTTTATCCCGTGCAGGACGCGGGGGTTATGGTTCTGGAAGTCAATACGGTGGAACGCAAATCCGGCCGTCTCTTCGCCGGGGTGAACGGGGGATTCAATCTGGCCATGGAGCCCGCCCACTACAAACTGCCCTGCGAACCCGTTCCCTGCCGCCTCCGGGAGAGGGAGGAGGACGCCTTTCATCCGGACCGGATGGGGGAGGTGACCGTGGCGGGCAATATCAACGAGGCCCTTGACCTGTGGATCGAGGACCACCCCATGCCGGAGCTCAGGGAGGGGGATCTTCTGGCCTTTCTGAACACCGGGGCCTACGCCAGCGCCATGAGCTCCAACCACTGCATGAGGGGCACCTTCGCCGAGTACCTGCTGGTCTGACGGGGCTTCCGCCGGTCCGGCCCCTTACCGGCTGGCTTCGTCCAGGATCTCCCGGTCCTCCCTGTCCAGGGCGAGAAGGGGGGCCTGGGCGATCGTCTCCAGCTGCCCGGGGCTCGTGGCGCTCACAATGGGGGCGGTGATGTCCGGCTGGGCGAGAAGCCAGGCCAGGGAGACTGCCGCGGGGGAGCTTCCGTGCTTTTCCGCCACCCGGTCCAGGGCCGCAATGACCCCCAGGCCCTTGTCGTTCAGGTAGGCTTTGACCATCCCCGCCCGGGCCGAACCTTCCGCATCCTCCGGTTTCCTGTACTTGCCGGTCAGGAATCCGGCGGCCAGGGAGAAGTAGGGGAAGACGGAGAGGTTGTACTTTTCCGCCAATGGGCGGAACAGGGTTTCGTATTTCTCCCGCGCCATCAGATTATAATGGGGCTGCAGGACCGCATACCGGGGCAGGCCCAGCCGGTCCGAGGTTTCCAGGGATTCCCGCAGCCGTTCCGGGGTCAGGTTGGAGGCGCCTATGTGGCGGACCTTCCCCGCCCGGATGATCCGGTCATAGGCCCGGAGGGTTTCCTCCACCGGCGTTATCCCGTCGTCGAAGTGGGTGTAGTAGATATCTATCACACCCACCTGGAGACGGCGCAGGGATTCGTCCACGCTCTTGAGGATATGCTTACCGCTGCTGTCAACGGGGTGGTCCTTCGTTTCCGAGCCCACCTTGGTGGCTATGACCATGCGGTTCCTGTTGTTTCGGGACTTCATCCAGGAGCCAATGATCTTCTCGCTCGTTTCCCCCACCCCGTTGTGCCACCAGGGGTAGGAATCGGCCGTATCGATAAAGTTGAACCCCCTGTCGGCGAAGGCGTCGAGGACCTCAAAGGACCGCTTTTCGTCCAGGGTCCATCCGAAGACGTTTCCCCCCAGGTTAACCGGGGCGATGGAAAGATCCGTATTCTTTATAGTGATTCTGTTCATAAAATTAACCTCTTCTTTTGAAGTGAGTTATAACTAATATACTAAATATATCCCCCGGTCAGGAGGAAAACCTGTTATAACCGTAGTTTCCCTTGCCCCTGGACGAAGAGCCCCCTATCATGGGAGTTCATGGAGAAGATCATCAAAACGATCGACGGGATTCCCCTGGAGCTCAAAGGGGACTTCGACTTTGGCTGGCTTTGCGAATTCGGCCGGGTCTTTCGGGTTTTCGATCAGCAGGATTCGGGGAATATCGGCTTCGGCCTGGAAAAGGGGGGACGTCGGTTTTTTCTCAAATTCGCCGGTGCCCCCGCGGCCTGTTACGAAGGGGACCCGGAGGAGGCGGTGCTGAGAATCCGGGAATCCGCCCGGGTCTATGAGGACCTGAAGCATCCCGTTCTCTCCAGCATGATAGGACAGGGGGACCGGGCGGGCGGCTCCTACACCCTCTTCTCCTGGGAGGAGGGGGAGTGCCTCCACGCCCACTGGGACTTTGACAGATACCCCAAATATACCCATCCCGCCTCGCCCAATTACCGGTTCGCCCGGCTCTGTCTGGATCGGAAGCTCGCCTGTCTTGACCGGCTCTTCCTGTTTCACGATCATGTCGCCCGCCGGGGCTATGTGGCCGTCGATTTTTACGACGGCAGCATCCTCTACGATTTCGACACCCACAGGACGGTGGTCTGCGATATCGATTTCTACCGCCGGGGCCCCATTGTCAACCGGTGGGGCCGTATGTGGGGATCCTCCCGGTTCATGTCCCCGGAGGAGTTCCGGGAGGGGGCCCTGATAGACGGGGTGACCAATGTCTTTACCATGGGGGCGACCGCCCTGGCCCTTCTGGGTGAAGAGGGTTGCCCCGGGGAGCTATACCCCGTGGCCGCCCGGGCGGTAAGCCCGGACCGGGGGGACCGTTATCCATCGGTGGGGGAATTCTATGGGGCATGGAAAAGGGCCGCCTCCCCCTACTGTTGATTATTATGGCCTTTGTTCCCATAATAGCGGGAGAAAAGGGGGATAGTTGCATGCACAAAATTAACTGGGGCATCAGGGCCCATGACCTGGGGCCGGCGGAGCTGCACGAAATGGCCCGGAGGATTGAGGAGAAGGGTTTCTCCCACGTTCACCTGGCCCTCTACAAGGCCTTTACCGGCCTGGATGCCGGTCTGGGGAAGATGAGCCCCGGCATGGGGCAGATTGTCAGCCGGGCCCTGGCCGCCCGGGGGGTCAAGGTTTCCATCCTGGGCTGTTACATCAACCCGGTCCATCCCGACGAGGCGGTCCGGAAGGCCCAGGTGGCCCATTTTATCGAGCACCTGAGGGTGGTGCGGGAGTTCGGCTGCTGCCTGGTGGGCACCGAGACCGGTTCCCCCACCCCGGACAACAGCCCCTGCGAGGGCATCTATTCGGAGGAGACCTTCCAGGTCTTCATGGAGAGCCTGCGGACCATGGTGGGCGCGGCGGAAAAACTGGGCGCCCTGGTCGCCATAGAGGGGGTGGCCGACAGCCATACCATCCACTCCCATGAGAGGATGAAGCGGGTCCTGGACATGATTCCCTCCCCCAACCTGGGCATAATTTACGATCCGGTGAATTTCCTGCCCGCCGCCCGCGCTTCCGAGAGCGACGATCTGATGCGGGAGGCCTTTGAACTCTTCGCGCCCCGCATGCTGGCCATACACGCCAAGGACTACCGCATGGAGGGGGGGCATAAGAACGGGAATCTGCGCGCCGGCCGGGGGCAGTTCAATTTTCCCCTCCTGGTGGAACTGATAAGCAAGCACAAGCCCATGATCCAGGTGACCCTGGAGAACAACCCCCCCGAGACGATTGATGAGACGATCCGTTTTCTGGACAGCATCAGCGGGAGGTACTAGGAATGGAAAAAAATGAAATTTTCGACATGGTGGA
>QKAI01000163.1 GCA_003246505.1 Spirochaetaceae bacterium
CGTTACTACCGGACCATGCTCCTCCCCCTGATCAAACCCTCCATCGGCGCCTACGCACTGATCACCCTGCCCCATACCTGGAACTCCCTTTTGGGGAGTGTGCTCTACAACCGTCCGGAGAAGTATTTGCTCATGGCCTTCATCAACACCTTCTCCGGGAACTATTCCACCAACTTCCAAGCCATCTACGCCGGGCTCGTGCTGGCCTTATTGCCCATACTCGTTCTTTACCTTGCGTTGCAGAAGCTCTTCGTGAGGGCTGCCCTGGCCGGGGCTGTGAAGCAGTAGCCATGAAGCCCCTAGACCTGAGCATAGACAAAATGACCCCTATGGCCCGGAATGAGGAGTACCGCACCCGGTGGACCGGGGACTTCTGGGGCGACCGGATAGACGCGTGCAGGTCCACCATGGTCCCCCATATGCTGGATTTGCTCCGGGATAGTGAGGTCAGCCACTGCTGGGCGAATTTCCTCATCGCCTCGGGCCGGGAAGAGGGGGACCATGCGGGCCCTCCCTTCCACGACGGGGACTTCTACAAGTGGCTGGAGGCGGCCTCCGCCCTGCTGGGGCAGTTCCCCGACGTGGAAAGGGAGAAGGAGCTGGACGAAATCATCGGCCTCATAGGGGAGGTGCAGCAGCCGGACGGGTATATCTTCACCCAGTACTCCATAGGGAAGAGGAAGGACCCGGACAAGAAGCCCCTGGACGATGAGCTGAACTTCGAAGTGTACAATCTGGGCCATCTGATGACCGCGGGATGCGTCCATTTCCGGGCTACGGGGAAGGAAACCCTCCTGAATCTGGGCATCCGGGCGGCTTCCTACCTGGAGAAGACCTTCGATGAACGGGACAAGGCCCGGACCGCCATCTGCCCCTCCCACTACATGGGACTGGCCGATTTGTACCGGGCCACCGGGGATAAACGGTGGCTAACCCTCCTGGAAAAACTCCTGGATATGAGGGATTACGTCCCCAACGGAACCGACGATAATCAGGACCGCATTCCCCTGCACGAGCAGAGGGAGATCATCGGCCATGCGGTCAGGGCCACCTACCTCTACGCCGGGGTGACCGACCTGCTTCTGGAAAGGGGGCGGAGGGATTATCTACCCGTCCTGGAAGGTGTCTGGAATGATCTTACTGGGAAGAAGATGTATATTACCGGTAACTGCGGGGCCCTCTACGACGGGGTCTCTCCCTACGGTTCGGAGGATTATTTTTCCATCCAGAGGACCCACCAGTCCTTCGGCCGGGCCTACGAGCTGCCCAACCTGGCGGGTTACAACGAGACCTGCGCCGCCATCGGGAGCTATCTTTGGAACGGGCGGATGCTCCAGGCCTTCGGGGACAGCCGCTTTGCCGATCTTATGGAGAGGACCCTATACAACGGCTGTCTTCCCGGCATCAGCCTGGACGGTAAGAAATACTTCTATACCAACTCCCTGCGCCATCGGGAGGGCTACACCCTGGCGGACAGCTGGAAGTGGTCCCGCCACCGGGAGCCGTACATCAGCTCCTTCTGCTGCCCCCCCAACCTGCTCCGGACTATGGCGGAGACCGCTTCCTGGATCTGCGCCTCCAGGGAGAAGGGTCTGGCTTTTCTCTTTTACGGTTCTGCGGAAATTGTCCGGGACGATTGGGGAGAGGGGGCTCTCTTTTCCATGGCATCCAGATTTCCCTGGGACGGGGAGGTCGTCCTGACCGTGAAGAATCCCGGAAAGGGAGAAGCCTATCCCCTATTCTTTCGGATACCCGAATGGGCGGGGGAGCATAGGGTGGAATTGAACGGGAAGCCACTGGACACGGCCAGCTCCGACCAGGGTTTTCTGAAGTGGGAAAGGGTCTGGCAGGAGGGGGATGTGGTCAAGCTGAATCTCACCATGCCGGTCCGTCTCTTCGAGAGCCATCCCCTGCTGGAGGAAACCCGCAACCATACGGCCCTCATGAGGGGGCCCCTCGTCTACTGCCTGGAAGGGAACGACCTTCCTGAGGGGGCGGCTCTTGGCGATGTCTACCTGAAAGCGGATCTTCCCTGGAAGCCGGTGGAAGGGGAGATAGGGGGTTTGCCTTTGATATTCCTTGAGGGAAAGGGGTATCTCAGAACGGGGCGTGCCAATGAGGAATTATACAGGCCTCTGGGTAAGCCGGAGTACCGGGAGATTCCGGTAAGACTGATACCCTATTTTCTTTGGGACAACAGAAGCCCCGCCGATATGAGCGTCTGGCTGCCCCTCAAACCGGAGTAGCCCTTTCCCTCCTTCCTCAGCGGTGGTGGCTGCTCCAGAAGCGTGTGTGCTCGGTCAGATGCCTGAGGGCGTCCTCCTCGTCCCGGGTCATGATGGCCCGGTGCAGGTTCCGGTGGATCTCATGGCCCGAGGTGCCGTTGATGGTGGGGGCGAACAATTCGATGATGAATCCGTAGATATTTATATACAGGCTGTTATGGGTTATTTCGGCCAGGAGTTTGTGGTACATGATATCATGGCGGTTGTTGGACTCCAGATCCTCCGGATCCTGTTCGTAGACCCGGTCGAAGCTTTCCATGACCCTTTCCAGTCCGGCCAGCTCCTCCTCCGTGGCGGAGGCGATGACCTGGCGGATGATCCCCCTCTCCATAGTATCCCGCACCTCCACCAGTTCCGTGTAGTCGTAATCGCTCACAAGTATTTCAAAAAGGAGGGGGTCGAAGAGTTTGCGGTTCACCTTGGTACTGATAGAGGTGCCCGAGCCCCTTTTCACTTCCACGATCCCGTAGGCGGAGAGAATCTTCATAGCCTCCCGTATGGAGCCGCGGCTGACTTTCAAATTTTCCGCCAGGACGTTCTCGCTGGGTATCAGGTCTCCCGGGCGGAGCTTTCTGCCTATCAGCAGCTCCTTGATGCGGTCAACCACTGTGTCGACAGCGGATTTTCTCTCTTCACTCACTTCAAAAAGATTCATCTCTTCTCCCGGGATAATTATACTCTTTTCCCCGTTATTGCTCAATCAATTAAGGATCCACATATTCCGGACGTCCCGGGGCGAAGCATTCGATGAAGTCCGTGTCCTCCCGTATGCGGGAACCGTGCTTCACCAGGGAGGGAAAATAGTAGGAGGAGCCGGCGGTCACGAGCAGGACGGAGCCGTCTTCACGGAAAAATTCCACTTCCCCGGAGATCACATAGCCTATCTGGGCCGCTTCATGGCTGTGCAGCTCCAGAAGGGCCCCTTTTTCCAGATGGAAATGGCAGAGCATCATGTCATCGTCGTAGACCAGAGTCCTCCTGTGAATGCCCGGCCTCATCTCCACCGGGGCCACCCTGTCTATATGGTTTTCGTACTTACTTTCCATGACGCGCCTCCCTGACGATCTTCAGCAGTTTCTCCCATCCCTCCAGAAACATGGTCCGGAAAAGGACGACCGGAGGATAATCGCAGAATTCCTCCGGCCCCAATCCCTCCTCGGTCCAGGCCTGGCGGAAAAGGGGAACCTTCTCCAGAAGCTCTTCGGCGATGGATTCGGATATGATTCGATCTATGGAATTTTCCACCGGGGGATCCGATTCGATAAGCCTGTCCGCGGTGCCCTTCCAGTTGATGGTGATATGCATGTCCGCCCCCACGAAATCGGTGAAGTGGTGAAGGCTCCGGGCGCCTCCCCCCAGGAGAGTCACCGGATAGTTCCTCTCCTTGATGATCCGGTACTGTTTGCGGCCAGCCAGGAATCCGGCGTAGCGCAGGGCTTCCCCGCTCAGCACGGTCCCCGTTTCCTCCGCCCACTGGCCCAGCCGCTGGTCGAAGATCCCCGTGATGTGGGTCAGGAAGAGGGGTGCGGCCTTTTTCAGGCTCCCTATCGCCTGGGCGTAGGTTTCGGCGGCATGGACCGCCTGGGAAAGGGACATCACCTCAGTGGCGATGATGGGGACCCCTTCCCCGGCCAGGGTGGCGATTGCGGATAGGCCGCTGACGGTCACGGGGATTTTGGCGATGTAGTTCCTCTCAAGCCCGAGGCCCGCCTCCGCGTCCCGGAGGATCTCCGCCGGATCATCTTCCTTGACCGGATCCCCTTGGATGGAGACCCAGCCCCGGGTGCCGCCGGACTTCTCGTGGATCTTCATGAAAGGGGGCATGATAAGCTGAACCATCTCCCTCTGTATCCGGGAGGCGGCCAGGGAGTCGTTCTCCTCTCTGTCCACGATCCGGCGCAGCAGCCTCATGCCCATACCCTTCATCTCCGGATGCAGGAGCATTTTGGAGGCGTAGGTGGGGTTGGTGGTGCAATACTCCGCCCCCGCTCCGATGGCCGCTTCCGCCTCGGAGAGGGTGGGGTTGTTAATCCAGAAACGGGTGGGGGTCACCTTCTGGACTCTGTGGAAATAACTTTGTTCCATTCTTTATACCTCGTCTGTTAAGGAAAAATTTTATTGGGAAGGGCGGTGGAAATCGCTGGGAATAGGGTCACGATCAAGAGTGCTGCCAGGAGGGGGAAGAAATAGGGGATCATCTTTCTGATGATCCGTTCTATCGGCTGCCCGGAGACGACGCTGACCATGTACAGGCTCATTCCCACGGGGGGCGTAAGGAGTCCTATCATCAGATTGAAGACCACCACGATGCCCATATGGATAGGGTCCACCCCCACCGCCATCAGGGCGGGATAGATGATGGGGGTTACCACCAAAATGGCGGCGATGGTGTCCATGATCATCCCGATGAACAGGAGCAGCACGTTGATGAGGAGGAGAAGCACGATGGGGTTGTCCGAAATACCCAGCAGTACCTTCGCCAGGGAAGCGGGCACTTGCTCTACGGTGAGAATCCAGGCGAAAACCGAGGCGCAGGCCACCACTATGAGTATCTGGGCGGTGGATCGGATCGTCTCCAGGGCCATCTCTATAAAATCGCGGAAAGTGAGCTCCCTGTAGATGAAGATCCCCAGGATGAGGGAGTAGGCCACGGTGACCGAAGCGACCTCGGTGGGGCTGAACCAGCCGGAGAGAAGCCCCCCTGCCAGGATGACCGGGGCGAAAAGGGCGGGCAGGGCGTTCAGGGTCTGCTTCAGGGCCTCCCGCCGGGGGGTGACCAGATCGTCCTTGGGGTAGTTCTTCACATGGGAGAGAATGGTCACAACCACCATGAGAAGGGCGGTGATTATCAGGGCGGGAACGACCCCGGCGATAAGCAGCTTAATGCCCGACACCTCCGCCACGGTGGCGAAGATGATCAGGGGGATGCTGGGGGGAAAGATGGGGCCTATGGTGGCGGAGGCGGCGGTGATGGCCGCGGCGTCCGCCGTATCATACCCCTGGTCCCTCATCGCCTTGATCTCGATTTTACCTAGGCCGCCTATATCGGCCAGTGCTGCTCCGGAGATTCCGGAGAAGATCAGGCTCGCCAGGATGTTCACATGGGCCAGTCCACCCTTCTTGCGGCCCACCATGAGCCGGGCCGTATTGAAAAGCCGGTCGGTGATGCCCGAGGTGTTCATGAGGCTCCCCGCGAAGATGAAGACGGGAACCGCCACCAGAGGAAAAGAGTTCAGAGCGTTGGGCAGGCGGTGGGCGAGTACGGTCAGGGGTATGTCTGTGAAGAGCAGGTAGACGACCGAGGAGAGGCCCAGGCCGTAGGCGATGGGCATTCCCAGAACGGTGAATCCCAGAAACAGCAGGGTGATGGTGAGTCCGTTCATGCCTTGTCTCTCTTGAGGATGCGCCGGATGCGCATAACACCCAGGATCTCCGCGAGCACCGCCCCGATAAGGGCGGAGGAGAAGTAGATCCGGTTGGGAAGCTTCAGTGCCGGGGAGGCCACGTCGCCGCTGTTTTTCATGAGTCCCAGGTGGCTGGCTATGTAGACGGCATAGAAAAACATGATGGCCAGGGTGCACAGTATTCGGTGTATTCTGGCGGTTCGCTGTGAGACCGACCGGGCCAGGAGATCGAATTTCACATGTTGCTCCCGGTAGAAAACAACAGGGGAGGCGATCAGTACCAGTGAGATGAGGAGAAAACGGGACAACTCTTCCCCCCAGATGAAGCCTGTATTCAATAGATTTCTGAGAACGACCTGGGAAAGCACGACCAGGGTGAGGATGATAAGAAGAACCACCGCCGTCAGTTCGATGATCTTTATGAGACTTTTCATTATTTCCGCCTTGGGGAACCGGCCCTCCCGGAGGAAGGCCGGACCGGATATTGACTATTCGATGGATCTGATTAACTTGTAGAGATCCCCGTACTGATCGCTGAAACGCTCGTCGACCAGGGAGGAAACGCTCTTCCTGAAGGCGGCGATATCCAGACCGTCCGCTTCGGTTATTACGGTCATTCCCGCGTCCCGGAGCTTCTGCACGTCGGATTTTTCCGATTCAACGGTCTGGGCTGTGGCCCATTCCGCCGTTTCGGCGGCCGCTTCTGACACGGCCTTTTTCTGGGCGTCGGAAAGTCCCTGCCAGACCCCTTCGTTCACTACCACGCATTCGGCCGCCATGATATGGGACGTGAGCATGACATGGCTCTGAATGTCAAAGAGCTTGTTGGCGTAGATGACTCCCACCGGATTCTCCTGACCGTCCGCAACCCCCGTCGCCAGAGCCGTGGGCACTTCGGCCCAGTCGATGGGCGTGGCGATGGCGCCCATACCCTCCACGGCGGTCATGTAGATGGGGAAGGGGATGGCCCTGATTTTCTTGCCCTTCAGGTCCCCGGGTGAGTAGACCGCCCCGTTGCAGGTGAGCTGCCGGGCTCCGAAATAGAAATTGTACAGGTTCCGGATGTTTCTCTCCTTGACCGCCCCTTCGTTCAGTTTCTTCATGATGGGGGAATTCACGTCGGTTACCCTCATCAGATGATCCACGCTTTTATAGAGGAAGGGCGTATCAAGCACGGCGTAGTCGGCGTAAAGTGAACCGATGCCCCCCATGGTGTTATGATGGAAGGCTACTGTTCCGTTGCTCACCATCTCCGCCTGCTCCTGGAGAGTCCCCAGCTGGGAGGAGGGAAAGACGTCGATGACGACGGATCCGCCGGTTTTCTCCTTGACCAGGTCGGCGAAATGCAGGGCCTGCTTGCCCGCAATGCTTTCCGGGGTGTTCATGTGGGCGTAGCGAAGGACCTTCGTCTGGGAACTGTCCCCGCCTCCGTTGGCGAATGCGACCTGAGCCGCAAGGAGCATGCAGAGTGCTGCCACGATGGTTTTTTTCATAAAATTTTCCTTCCTTTTTGAAGTTTTTATTTCAAGGCTTCCTGGGCCTTGTTCACGATGTTTTCCGGGGTAATCCCGTACTTGGCAAAAAGCTCTTCCGGGGTTCCCGATTCGGAGAACCGGTCCTGGAGGCCGATTCGGATGACCGGCCTGGGACAGAGGGCGGCGGACATCTCGCAGACGGCGCTTCCTAATCCGCCGATTACGTTATGGTCTTCCACCACCAGGGACGCCCGGCAGTTTTCCAAATAGGGTTTCAGAGCCTTTTCGTTCAGGGGCTTGATTGTGCCCACCTCCACGGCGCAAACCCCAACGCCCGAAGCGGCGAGTTTTTCGCAGGCCTCCCTGACCGCAGGGAGGACGAAGCCGTGGGTGAAGATGACAAGATCCTCTCCGGAACGGAAGAATTCCTTAGGCTTTCCTATCTCGAAGGGGGTGTCCTCTTCCCAAAAGACCGGGTCCTTACCGCTGCCGATGCGCAAGTATACCGGGCCGTCTATTCCCATCATGGCAGAGACCGCCTTTCTTACCTGGCCCGCGTCGGAGGGGGAGAGGACCGTCGTCCCCGGAATGGCCCTCATGATGCCTATATCCTCCAGGCCCTGGTGGGTGACCCCCTCCCGTTCACCGGAGCCCATACCCCCGTTGGCCCCCACCACCTTGACGTTCAGGCCGGGGTAGGCCACGGCGTTGCGGAACTGCTCGCAGGCTCTCTGGCTGGCGAAGACCGCATAGGATACATAGACCGGCTTCATCCCTGTTGAGGCGATGCCCGCCGCCGCGGCCATGGCCGCCTGTTCCGATATGCCCAGTTCCATCACGTGGTCCGGGAAATCCTCCATAAAATCCTTCGCCTTGATGATGAGGGTGGAATCGGAGGAGACCAGTACCAGGGATTTGTCCTTCTCCATGATATCGTAGAGCCCTTCGGTCACGGCTCGTCTCGTGCTTTCCGTTCTCATAACACCGCGCCTCCCAGCTGGGCCAGGCCGCTCGCGTATTCCTCTGCCGTGGGAACCCGCTTATGCCAGGAGTTGTCCTCCTCCATAAAATCAATCCCCTTGCCCTTCACCGTATGGGCTATGAGCAGGGCGGGGCCGTTGCAGGCGACCGCCCAGTCCAGGCCCCCCAGAATGTCGTCGAAGTCATGGCCGTCTATCTCCTTCGTCTCCAGGCGGAAGGCCTGGAATTTCTCCCTCAGGGACATGATGCCGCTGACCTCATCTATGAGGCCGCCGCTCTGCCTCCTGTTGTTGTCCACGATGATGACCAGGTTGTTCAGCCTGTACTTCGCCGCCGCCTGCAGGGCTTCCCAGACGACGCCCTCCTGGAGTTCCCCGTCCCCGGTCAGCACGAAAACCCGGCTGTCCTTCTTCTGCTGTTTCAAAGCCCAGGCCATTCCCACGGCCATGGCCAGCCCGTTGCCCAGGGGGCCCGTGGTGGCGTCGATGCCCGGTGTTTTAGCCATGTCCGGATGTCCCTGGAGCCGTGAATTGATCTTCCTGAGGGTGAATCTTTCTTCCTCTGGAATAAAGCCCTTTCTCATAAGAGCCGCATAGAGCAGGGGACAGGCATGGCCTTTGGAAAGGACGAACCGGTCACGGTCCTCCCAGTCCGGCCGTTCCGGATCCACGGTGAGAATTCCTCCGAAATATAGAGCCGTAATAATATCCGCCGAGGAGTAGGCCGCTCCGGGATGCCCGTCGGACACGTTCATAATCATTTCAAGAACATCCTTCCGTAGAAGTCGGGCCATATCTTCCAGATCCTGTTTCTCCCATTTCTTTCCCTTCATGTGAAGTACTCCTTCAGGGCCTCAAGGCCCGTATTGATGCTGCCCAGAACGGGAATACCCGTTTCCTTTCCCAGGGTAGCTTCCATGCGGGCCATGGAGCCCTGGGCCAGTACGATGACATCGCAAATCCCTGCCATGTCCCGGGCTTTTTCCAGGATGAGCCGGTCATGGGCAGCGGCGTCCCCCGCGCAGAGAGCCTCGAAGGCCCCCTCGGCCAGCCCATT
>QKAI01000222.1 GCA_003246505.1 Spirochaetaceae bacterium
GGACTCTTCATCCTTTATAATGCTATACCCCCCTTTTTTCTCATCTCTTCCCTCCCTTTCCGCCTTTTCTGCGCCATTATTATCATTCTCGTCTTCGCGGGTATCGCAAGGACGCCCGTTCCGCCCTGTCCCCCCCGGGGAAGGGAAGGCCTGTTCCGGGGAGTGATCCTGCTTTTTTTCTCCCTCCTGTTCATCGGCCGGGGAATCCAAAATGTATTTCTTTTCTACAGGAAGCAAACCGAGCTGACCTCCCTCTCCGTCTCCCTCGCCGATCTGACCGTCTGTTCCGTCTGGCTTTTCAGGGGCCTGGGCAGCCTTTTACCAGGCAGGGGAAGGGACATCTCCCTGCTGCCCGTCTTCTTTCAGGCCGTCCTCCTGTTCGCCACCCTTCTTGCGTACCTTGCTCTTTCCCCCCTGCTGGGCTGGGCCATCTGGGATCCCTGGGGGTTCCTGCTCATATCCGTCATGGGGCTTTTTTTCTTTTTCCCCCTCCAGGGACTCATACGGAGACCGGAACCGTAGTTTTTTTTATGGGAAAGAGCATAAAACCGGACAAAGGGTTTTATTTTCTACGAATCGGGTATATTATGGTTTTCATATGGATTGGGACGAGATAGCGCGCAATCCTCTTCTCGTGGAAAATTATGCCATGTTCCGGGATGTGGGGATTTTGGATTATGTGGACCAGCAGAAGAGGGAGATCAAAAACAACCAGCATCTTCTGGAAGAAGCCTATGAGCTGTTCCGTATGGAATCGGTCGACAAAATTGTGGACTACATCCTCTGGCGCCTTTCGGACAAATTCATTCCCTCTAGCGTCTATATCATTCTCAACGAAGGGATTATGGTGGATAAAATCAAAACCATCGCCTTCCAGAGCATGCAGACCGTGGAAAAATCCCTGCCCCTGGAAACCCTGCGGCCCTTTGAGGAATTTTTCAAAAAATATACGGGAACCACCAGCTATCTGATACTCAAGAACGAACTGGATGAGGCCACCCTGGCCCCCATCGACATCTGCTTTCCCGAGATCATCGTTCCCATTCAGGGGTTTTCCGGACTTTACGGAATGATCCTGTTCGGAGAGAAAATCCTGGGCGAGGAATACTCCCCCGGGGAAATCTCCTATATCAACAGGCTGATGAAATTCACTTCCATCAGCATCCAGAATAATATTCACTACGAGCGATCGGTCAGGGATTCCAAAACGGGACTCTACAACCATAATTTTTTTCTGAGCCGCCTGAAAGAGGAAATCGCCCGGAGCAAAAGAAACCATTCAGTTTTCTCCATCATGGTCATGGACATAGACAAATTCAAGACCTTCAATGATACCTACGGCCATCTGGCCGGGGACGAGGTTATTCTGAGCCTTGCGGCGACCCTTAAAAAAACCTTGAGGGAAGGGGACATCCTCTCACGCTTCGGGGGAGAGGAATTCACAGTCCTTCTCCCGGATACGACGCCGGAGCAGTCCTGGATCGCGGCGGAAAGGCTCAGGCAGGCGGTTGAGGATATGGTGACCCCCTATCAGGAACATGTGCTCAAGGTCACCATCAGTATCGGCATCGCCTCCATCCATCCCTACAGCCTGAGTTCGGCGGAGGATCTGATCAAGCGGGCCGACGAAGCCCTCTACCAATCCAAGGACAGGGGACGGAACCGCTCCACCCACTACCGCTCGGGCCTCCTGAATCAAGCCCTGGACTGCAATCCCTAGTTCTCCAGGGCATCCTTCCCATGACCGAAGACCTTCCCGTTAAAAAAGTCCTACCAGAGTTACTCAACGCCCTCCGTGCCTCCGGCGCGGCCCTCCTCGAGGCGCCCCCCGGGGCGGGAAAATCCACCCTGGTGCCCCCGGCCCTGCTCGAATCGGGGCTGGCCGGGGAGAAGAAGGTCTACCTTCTGGAGCCCCGCCGCCTGGCCGCCCGCTCCCTGGCCCATTTCATCGCCCGTTCCTGGGGAGAGGGGGTGGGGGAGCGGTGCGGCTACCGGGTCCACCGGGAGAGCCGGGTCTCCCCCCGCACCCGCCTGGAGGTCATAACCGAGGGCATACTCATCCGCATGCTCCAGAGCGATCCCTCCCTGGAGGAGGCGGGAGCGATTATCTTCGATGAGTTCCACGAGAGGAATCTCCTCTCCGACCTGGCCCTGACCCTGCTTCTGGAGAGCCGGGAGAGCCTGAGGGAGGATCTGGTCCTCCTTTTCATGTCCGCCACCCCCGATCCGGAATCCCTGGAAAAGCTCCTCCCCGGACTGCCCCTTATCCGCTCCCGGGGCCGGCAGTTCCCCGTGGAGAAGATCTACCGCCCCCAGCCCGACCGGGGACGGATCGCACCGGTGCCGGCGGATACGGTCGGCGAGGCCCTGCGGGGCGGCCGGGGGGACGTGCTTGTCTTCCTTCCCGGGGAGGGGGAGATCAAACGGTGGCAGGGAATTCTCTCCCGGGAGCTGGGGGAGGCGGAGGTTCTTGCCCTGTACGGGCGGATGCCCCTGGAGCAGCAGAACAGGATCGTGTCCCCGGAGGGGCCCCGGCGGAAACGGCGGATCATCCTCTCCACGGATATCGCCGAAACCAGCCTGACCATCCCCGGAGTCACCGCCGTGGTGGATACGGGGCTCGCCCGCCGCCCCCAGTATAACCCCTCCTCCGGCCTGACCCTCCTGACCACGGAGGAGATCTCCCTCGCCTCGGCGGAACAGCGCTCCGGCCGGGCGGGGCGTACCGAACCGGGCGTCTGCTACCGCCTCTGGGAGAGGGAGAGCGAACGGGGCCGGGACCTTCAGACTCCCCCGGAGATCCTCCAGGCCGACCTCTCCCCCCTGGTTCTTGAACTGGCCCTTTGGGGCTGCTCCGACAGGGAGAGCATGAAATGGATGACCCCGCCTCCCCCCGCCGCCTGGGAGGGGGGCAGGAGTCTGCTTATCCTGCTGGGAGCCCTGGATCGGGAGGGTCGCCTCACCCCCCGGGGGCGTTCCATGGGGGAGCTGCCCCTCCATCCCCGCATGGCCGCCCTGATGCTCTACGGGAGGGACCGGGGAATAGGCCGGGAGGCGGCCCTGCTCGCGGCCTATCTGGAGGCCCGGGACTTTCTTCCCCCGTCGGCAGGAAGCGACTTGCTCCTGCGGTTGGATTATCTGACCGGAGACAGGCCGGCGGGGGAGTGGGAGAGACCGGTCCGGGAGATCCGGGCCGAAGCGGAGCATCTTTATAAGAATCACTTCTCCGAAAGTTTCGCCAAGGGTTATGACCGGAACATTCTGCGGGACGAGGGGGCCTCCCTGCTGGCACAGGCCTTTCCCGACCGCATCGGCCTGAGGGTGGGTGAGGGAATCTACCAGCTTTCCGGCGGGGGACGGGTGTTGCTGGACCAGGGGGATCCCCTGTCGGTCCACCCCCTGGTGGTGGCGGCCCATTGCGGGGGCCATCGGGAGAGACAGAAGCTCTTCCTGGGCCTGCCCCTGGAGAGGAGGGAAGCGGAAAAACTCTTTGAGGGACGGATCCTTTCGGAGAGCCACGGACGCTGGGACCGGGAGAGGAAGCGGATCAGAAGCGAAGTGCGGCGAAGGCTGGGTGAGATAACCCTGTCGGTGACCGCGGAGGGCTATCCCGGGCCGGAGCGGGGGGCGTTGATACTTTCCGACGGGATCCGGTCGGAGGGAAAGGAGATCCTCCCCTGGGACAGGGAGAGCCGGCGCCTCTATGAGCGGATGGTTTTTGCGGGGAATCAGAAGGGGGCCGGGGAGTGGCCCGATCTGACCGACCGGGGATTGGCGGACACTGCCGGGGAGTGGCTGGTCCCCTTCCTGGAGGAGGGCCGTCTCACCGGCTCCCTGACGGGGCCCCTCCTTTCCCTTCTCCGCTGGGAACAGCAGCAGGAGCTGGAACGGATCGCCCCTGATTCCTTCCGGACCGCCCTGGGCAACCGGAGGAAGATCGTCTACGGGGAGGGGGAGCCCTATCTGCCCCTTCCCCTTCAGGAGATGTACGGCACCGGGGAATCCCCCCTTTTGGGAAAGAAACCCCTGGTCCTCCATCTCCTGAATCCGGCGGGCCGCCCTGTCCAGGTCACCGCGGATCTGAAAAGTTTCTGGGCGAACGGCTGGGCCCAGGTCCGGAGCGAACTGCGGGGCCGCTATCCCAGACACTACTGGCCGGAGGATCCCGCCTCATCCGCCCCCTCCCTGAGCACGGGGAAGAGGCGGCCCGACTGAGCCTCTGACCGTTGTCCCTCCCCTTACAGAAATGTGAGATTTTTTAACCCTGAACGGGTAATAATGTACTATAATTCCCCCCATGAAGCAGGATACATTAGCCCAGTACGGCCACTTCTGGGATGTCTTCGACCGGGTCGTGGGGGGATTCAGCGGGGCGGACTGGCGGAACCGGGGGCAGGGCATGACCCGTCCCGACTCCCTGGCCTATCACATTCTCAAAAGCACCCGCTACTATGTGAAGGGCGGCGAGACCCCCCCCTTCGAATCGGGACGGTCCTTTGATCTGGAGGAGGGGGAGATGCTACCCTCCCGGGAGGAGATCCTCTCCCTTACCGGTTATTTCCGCCGGCTCTGCTGCGGATGGCTGGAAAGTATGGATTTCACCGGGGAGAACCGGGATTTCCCCTGGACCGGGAAGACCCAGTACGGGACGGTCCTGTTTCTCCTGCTCCACGGCAGCTACCATCTGGGGGAGCTGGAGGGGATCCTGAACGAATGCCGCGGGGGAGAGGCCCCCGATTTCTGGGGGGACGCCCTGAGCCATCCCTCCGGCGAGGGGGCAACCGGTGGTTGACAAATCGCCCGTGCCGATTTCTGTTTCATCCGGGGAAATCCGGTTAGGATGGAACGATGAATGTGGGAAATAATATAAGAGAACAGCGTATGAAGCGGGGCCTGACCCAGGAGGGACTGGCCGAAATCACAGGGGTCTCCCGGCAGGCCGTGGCGAAATGGGAGCAGGGGGAGACCCTGCCGGAACTGGATAAGCTGATGACCCTGTCCGGGTATTTCACCCTGCCCCTGGATGTTCTCGTCCGGGGGGAAGGGGAGTGCACCCCAGGAAAGGATTCCCCCGGTCCGGTGCCGTCCGGCGGAGTCTGGAGGGATTTTCTCTGCCGGGCCAAGAGGGCCACCTACGCCAGCGGCGGCGGGGAGACTGACTCCTCCCGCTCCGGATCCCGGGATCTGGAATACGGGGAGGGGGAGCTCTATTACCGGGACACCTATCTGGGAGGGGAGCGCTTCTCCGGGGAGGAAGCCCTTTGGGCCGGGGGGAATCCCGTTTGGTCCATGAACTATGCGGGAAGGGTCACGGGAAGGGGGTTTTCCGGTGATTTCCTCAAGGAGGCCCTGAGGCTTACCGATCCGGAGGCCCCCTACCGGGGACCGGTCCTTTATGTGAAGGGGGATTATGCCTACCACTGCCGGAGGGAGGGGACCTTCGAGTGGTTCCACGGCAGGGAGGAGATACTGTTCCGGGAAAGGGTCGTCTTCGAGTGCCTTTTCCACGGAGGAATTATAATCTGAAGGAGACGAAATGCCCCATATCAGTGTGAAAATGTACCCCGGCCGAACGGAGGAGCAGAAGATCCGCTTTGCGGAAAAGCTCGTTGCGCTGGCCCGGGCCGAACTGGGCTGCGGCGAGGGATCCCTCTCCATAGCCATAGAGGAAGTCCCCGAGGGGGAGTGGATGTCCCGCGTTTACGATCGGGACATCCGGGAGAGTGTAGACCGGCTATATAAGCGGCCCGGATACGGGCCCCTGGCGGACTGAGGGCCCGGGTCAGCTACGGAAGCATCCCATGCATTGGCGCATATCGAAGAGGGCGTCCAGAAGGCCCGGGTGGTAGGGAACGAAGACCCCCCGGTCGATCATGCGGCCTATCTCTTCCCGGCCGGCCCAGCGCACCTCCCGGACCTCCTCCTCCTGAAGGGTCAGATCCTCCCGTTTCAGATCCCGGTCCTCCAGGAGATAGAAGTCGTCGAAGCTCATGGAAGAGCTGACCGTCATATGGGGCCGGAGGGAACCCATGTCCCTCTGGTAGCCCAGTTCCTCCCCGGTCTCCCGTTCCGCCGCCTCCCGGCTGGTTTCTCCGGCCAGGGCGCTGCCCCCCACGCTCACATCCCACATGCCGGGCCATCCCTTCTTGAAGGTCTGGCGCTGCTGGATCAGCATCTCCCCCCGGCCGTTGAAAAGGCAGACGTGGACCACCAGGTGGTACTCCCCGGGGAGCAGTTCCGATCCCCGGGGTTTCGTCCGGCCCGTCCTGACCCGGTCCTTGTCATAGATATCCCAGAGTTCCACGGCGGCCCTGCCCTCAGGGGACGAGGGCGACCTTGAAATCGCCCTGCCTGCCCGTGGCGTATTCAAAGCCCTTCTCCCACTCCTCCAGTTTGAAGATACGGCTGACCACACCCTCGGTCTTCAGATTTCCGTTGGCGATGTTCTCTATGACGAAGGGGAAGCAGTAGGGGCTCAGATGGGCTCCGAGCACGTCGAGCTCCTTCCGGTCCCCTATGATGGACCAGTCCAGGGTCGTCTCATCGGCGAAGACGCTGAACTCCACGAAACGGCCGAGCTTGCGGATCATCTTCATGCCCTGGACCACCGAAGAGGGATGGCCCGTCGCTTCTATGTAGGTATCGCATCCGTAGCCGTCGGTCAGCTTCATGATCTCTTCCACCACATCGTTTTTTTTAGGATTCCAGACAAGATCGGCTCCGAACCGGCGGGCCATCTCCAGCCTTTCGTCGATCATATCCAGGACGATGAGTTTTTTAGGATTGCGCATTCTGGCGTAGGTTACCATGCCCAGCCCCAGGGTTCCCGCCCCGGAGAGGACCACAATATCCTCCGATTCGATCTGCGCCCTGTCCACGCAGTGCTTGGAACAGGCGTAGGGCTCGATCAGGAGGGCCTGCTCCAGGGTGAGGCTTTCGGGAACTTTATGGACGATGCTTCCCCTGGGCAGCCGGATATATTCGGCCATGCCCCCGTTGAGGTCGTTAAAGAAACCGAAGATTTTATGGGGCTGGCACATCCAGTACTTGCCGGTCTTGCAGAAGCGGCACTCCCCGCAGGGAACGATCTGATCGGCGGCCAGCCTGTCCCCGATCCGGCAGTCCCGGATATTTTTCCCCAGGGCGGCCACGGTCCCGATGAATTCATGTCCCGGTATGAAGGGCGGCTGGACCCAGGAGGGCTGGACGCCCCCGTCCCCCCAGAACATGGCCGCCCCGTGCTGGCATTTCAGGTCACCCGCGCAGATGCCGCAGCCCTCCACCTTCAGGATGATATCGTCGTCCCCGCAGGGGGGTACGGGATAATCATCGACCAGGCGATAATCCGTTTCGCTGTATGCCACAAGGGCCTTCATTTTTTCCGGTAAAGACATAAAAAACCTCCCGATTTATTCCATCCCCTTAATCTATGGGGTAAAAACCCTGAGCTGTCAACCTGTAATTTTGTCTGAATATGCCCCGACAGGAGTATCGGCCCTCAGGGAATTGCCGGGGAGGGGCGCGATATAAATTGACAGAATCGGTCCTTGATATTACAATGCGTTATCGAACACGCATTTTGAAATAGGGGTTATTCATGAGTCAGAAAGAAGAAACAGCCAGGATGATTCAGAACGGTCAGGCTGTGGTGGGGATAGAAATGGGTTCCACCAGAATAAAAGCCGTTCTCATAGGGCCGGACAACAGCCCGCTGGCTTCGGGCGGATTCGGCTGGGAGAATTCCCAGGTGGACGGTATCTGGACCTATCCGCTGGAGCAGGTCTGGGAGGGCGTCTCGGGAAGTTTCGCCAATCTGGCGAAGGACGTGAAAGAGAAGTACGGCGTTCCCCTGACCAGCCTCAAGGCCCTCGGTTTCAGCGGCATGATGCACGGGTACATCGTCACCGATAAAAACGACAGGCAGCTGGTACCCTTCCGGACCTGGCGCAACAATATCACCGGACAGGCTTCGGTGGAGCTGGCGGAACTCTTCCAGTATCCCATGCCCCAGAGATGGAGCGTCTGCCATCTCTATCAGGCGATCCTGAACGGGGAGGAGCACGTCAGGGAGGTCTCCTATCTCTCCACCCTGGCCGGATACGTCCACTGGAAACTGACCGGAAGAAAGGCCATGGGCGTGGGCGAGGCTTCGGGCATGTTTCCCATCGATCTGAAAACGAACGACTTCAACCTGGACATGTGTGCCAAATTCGATGAAAAGGTAAAGGGCAAAGGTTTCCCCTGGAAGCTGAAGGAGATTCTTCCCGAGGTTCTCGTGGCCGGGGAGGAAGCGGGATTCCTGACCGAGGAGGGGGCGAAGCTCCTGGACCCCACGGGAACCCTCAAGGCGGGCGTTCCCCTCTGTCCCCCCGAGGGAGACGCGGGCACGGGCATGGTGGCAACCAACAGCGTGGCCGTCAGAACGGGCAACGTATCGGCGGGAACCAGCGTTTTCGCCATGATCGTCCTGGAGAAGGAACTCTCCCGGGTCTACCACGAGCTTGACCTGGTCACCACCCCCGACGGGCACCTGGTGGCCATGGCCCACTCCAACAACTGCAGCTCCGACTACGACGCCTGGATGGGGCTGATAGGGGAGGCGGTCGCCGCCCTGGGCGTGGACGTGTCCAAGCCCAAACTCTACGACACCCTGCTGGAGCAGGCTCTCAAGGCCGATCCGGACTGCGGCGGTCTTCTGAGCATCGGCTATGTGTCGGGGGAGCATATGACCGGATTCACAGAAGGGAGACCCCTCTTCGTCCGCTCCCCGGAGAGCCAATTCAATCTGGCCAACTTCATGAGGTCCCACCTCTTCACCGCCCTCTGCGCCATGCGCACCGGCCTGAATATCCTCTTTGACAAGGAAGGGGTCGTGGTGGACGAGATCCGGGGCCACGGGGGATTCTTCAAAGCCGCCGAGGTGGGTCAGAAGATCATGGCCGCCGCCACGGGTACGCCCATCTCCATCCTGGAAACGGCGGGGGAGGGCGGCGCCTGGGGCATCGCCCTTCTGGCGTCCTTCATGGTCCGGGACGACAAAAAAGCCGATTTCCCCGCCTTTATCGCCCGGGTCTTCTCCGGCAGCATGGGGGAGGCGGTCAAGCCCGATCCCAGGGACGCCGCCGGTTTCCAGACCTTCTTCGAGCGCTATCACCGGGGCCTGGAAATCGAACGGGCCGCTATTCAAAACCTGA
>QKAI01000447.1 GCA_003246505.1 Spirochaetaceae bacterium
GAAGCCTCCCCCCCCGATCGTACTGCCGGCCCTTGATCCGCCCGTCCTCCCTTTCGATGATCACCCCCCTGGCGGGGTCCTCCTCCTGCTGGACGGTTCGGACAAGCTGTTCCCCCCGGTAGTATTCCCGGCCCGTGCAGGAACCGGAGCTGTTGTAGTAGAGAATTTCCCGGCCCGCCAGGGATTCCTCCCCGTCGAAGCGGTAGATGGCAGCCACCCGGGGATCGGGGCCGTCCCCGCCGGCGAGGTAGGAATAAAGAAAGTTCTCCTCCTCCCTTTTTATCTGGATCAGCCGGCCCGTGCTGTCGTACTCTCTCCGTTCGGAAAAGAGGGCCCTCTGCTCCTTCCAGAAGGGGCCCAGGCGCTGGAAAGACGCTTTTTCTATGATCATTGACCGGAGGGGGCCGGTAAAATCGTAAAGTTGATCCATCACCGTTATATATTGCCCTAAACTATTTGAAAAATCCAGTGAAATAGACTATATAATAGTATAACCGATATTCTTAAGATGGTGGCCCATGGCAAAAACGATTCTGGTGATAGATGACTCTTCCCTCGTGCGGGATTTCCTGATAAAACAGCTGACCTTTTACGGTTTCAATGTCATTTCCGCGATAAACGGACTGGACGGATACGGCAAGCTGAGGTCCGAGGAGCCCGATCTTGTTATCATGGACTTTTTTCTGACCAGAAAGAGCGCCATGGAGATCCTGGAAACCAAGCAGACTCTCCCCCAGGTCAAGGATACCCCGGTCATTCTCAATTCCAACAAGCTGGACAAGGACATGGTCATGAAGGTCGGCCGCCTGGGGGTCAAGAAAATCCTCTACAAGCCCATTAAGATCGATGCCCTCCTCGACGCGGTCTCCGACGCCCTGGACGTGCCCATTGAAATAGACCAGACCCCCTGCCTCCTCGATGCCCACCTGAACGACAAGATTCTCTTCATCGAGATAGCCCAGGGGTTCAACCGGGAGAAATTCCGGCTGTTAAGGTATAAGGTGGCCGAGCTCCTGCGGCTCCACGGGGTGCAGATCCCCCGCATCCTCCTGCTCATGACCGATATCCAGGTCAAGAGCGACGACATCTGGAAGCTCAAGGACCTTCTGGTGGACATCCTGGAATTCTGTGCCACCCCGGAGCAGGTCAAGATCCTCACCATATCCCGGGAGATCTCCGAGTACCTGAAGGAGGACCTGGAGCTCACCGGCATAGAGGCGGTCCCCTCCCTGGAAAAGGCCATGGACGGCCTTCTGGGCATCAAGGGCCTTGAGAAGCTGACCGCTGAGCAGGATGCGGTGCAGGAGAGCTTCTTCTCCGGCAGCTCCACCATAGAGAAGGAGACCTTCCAGCTGAATTTCGCCCGGGAGGCAGAGCAGGGCCGGCGCTTCCAGATCTTCCAGAAGCATATCAACATCGCCGTGGTGGACGACGACTTCATCGTCCACTCCATCGTGGAGTCCGCCCTGAAGGAGACGAACTGGAAGGTGAAATCCTTTGAGAACGGCAACGATTTCATGACCTACATGAGCCGGGACCATGAGGAGTTCGATCTGATCTTTCTGGACCTTATCATGCCCGGCATGAACGGATTCGCCATTCTCCAGTTCCTGGCCACCTACAAGACCCATATACCGGTCATCGTGCTCACCGCCCTCTCCCGCAAGGAGAGCGTCAGCAAGGCCATGAGTTTTAACATCAACAGCTATCTCATCAAGCCGATCAAACCGGAGGGGATCATCAACAAAGCCCTGGAAGTCTTGAATCCGGACTTCTGATGAAAGACCTTTTCCACTCCTTCAGTCTGGCCGATCTGTTCGCGGACGCCCCCGAGGGGGTCGTCTTTCTGGACCGCCGCGGACGCATCCTCAAGGTGAACGGGGCCTTCTGCCGCATGGTCAGCAGCCGCCCCGAACCGGGAATGAACATCTCCCACTACATCGCCTATCAGGACAAGCAGGCCTGGGAGAACCGGTTCTCCCTCTTCCTTGAGAGCAGCAAGAACAGCCTGAACGTCATCTCCCGGTTCAACAGCGGAAAGGCGGAGGGGGTGCGCTGGTGGCAGCTGACCATAAAGAAGGTCAGCAAGGACGGCTTCCGGGGCCTGGTGATCCTCATCTCCGATATCACCCACATCAAGGAGCTGGAGGCGCGCCAGAGAAAGGCCCGGGAGGAGGCGGAAGCGGCCACCCGGGGGAAGAGCGAGATCCTGGCCAACACGAGCCATGAGATCCGCACCCCCATCCATACCATCATCGGCATGTCGGATCTCATGGCCGAGACCGCCCTGGACGAGGAGCAGCAGGAGTACAGCTCCCAGATCCAGTTCGCCGCCTCGGTCCTCCTCTCCCTGGTCAACGACATCCTGGACATCTCTAAAATCGAAGCGGGCAAGATCGAGATAGAATCCACCGAGTTCGACCTCCACCAGCTTCTGGAGGCGATCATCAACCTGGAAACCCTGGAGGTGCACCGGAAGGGGCTGGAACTGGCCTACCGGATAGACCCCTCCGTTCCCCAGTACGTCATAGGGGATCCCTTCCGCATCCGGCAGATCATCACCAACCTCATAAGCAACGCCCGGAAATTCACCAGCCGGGGACAGATCATCCTGCGGACCAGCTGCAAGGGCGAAAGGGGAGGGCGGCACATCCTCCTGTTCGAGGTGGTAGATTCGGGCATCGGCATTACCCGGGAACAGCAGGCGAAGCTCTTCTCCGCCTTTCAGCAGGCGGACAGCTCCACCACCCGCAAGTACGGGGGCACCGGGCTGGGCCTTTTCATCTCCCGCAACCTGGTCACCATGATGGGGGGCACCATGGGCCTCACCAGCACCGAGGGCTCCGGATCCTGCTTCTTCTTCGAGCTGGACCTTAAAAAGTCAGACCGGGAGATAGCCCTTTCCTCCGTGGGGGACGACTTCTACAGGGGAGTTTCCGTGCTGCTCGTGGACGATAACGAGGAGATCCGAGGCATTACCCGGGAATACCTGCAGGGCTGGGGCTGCCGCGTCACCGAGGCAACCAACGGGGAGGACGCCCTGGAACTGCTCCGTGCCGGAGGCGGGCAGGACAGCTACGACGTATGCATCGTGGACCAGGCCATGAGGAAGATGGACGGCTGGCAGATGGCCAGCGAGGTCCGGGCCGACGGGAAGCTCAAGGCCCCCCCCCTGATCCTCACCCCCCTCAAGGGCAAGGGGAGCGACGAAGCCAAGATGAAGCTTCTGGGCTGGTTCGACGACTACCTGACCAAACCCATCTCCCGGAAGGACCTCCTGGAAAAGCTCTACCAGGTGCTGAACCACCCCCATGGGGAGGGGGACGGCCCGGCGGAGCTGATTCCCGAGCTGGAACCGGTGGAGGACGAGGGACTGAAATTCGAACTGGCCAGCAGCGACTGGATAGGGAAGGACATACTGGTGGTGGAGGACCATCTGGTCAATCAGCAGCTCTTCCGCACCATCCTGGAACGGCTCTCCTGCCTGGTACGCTGCGTGGAGAACGGACAGCTGGCGGTGGAGTCGGTAAAGAAATCCCGGCCCGATCTGATCTTCATGGACTGCCAGATGCCCGTGATGAACGGCTACGAAGCCACGGAGAAGATCCGGGAGCTGGGATACGACGTCCCCATCGTGGCGGTAACCGCCAGCGCCATCACCAACGAAAGGGAGAGATGCGAGAGCTGCGGCATGAACGATCTGATCACCAAGCCCTTCAAGAAGGGGGACATCATGGCCGTTCTGTACCGCTATTTCTCGCCCCACCGGGAGGGGGAGGAACTGCTGCCCCCCGCCGAAGCGCTGCCCCTGACGGAACAGGTGGATCTGACCGAATCGGAGGGGGTGGAGGAGATAGACATCTTTAACTTCCAGGCCGCCCTGGAGACCTTCCTCGGGGACGAGGATACCCTGGTGGGACTATTGGAGCCCTTCCGCAAGAAAGTTTCCGGCCAGCTCAGAACCCTCTCCGATCTGCGGGAGGGGAAGGACCTGGAAAGCATCCGGGAGATAGCCCATTCCATAAAGGGAAGCTCCCGGAATCTGGATATGAACCGTTTGGGCAACGTGGCGGAGAAGCTGGAATTCACCTCCCGGGACGGCATCGCCGACCCCATCCCCTCCCTGGTGGAGGAGCTGAGGATCGAATTCGAACAGCTTTCCCGGGTTCTGGACCGCTACTGATCTATCCTTCGATAAACCGGTCGATCAGCTCCATAAGGTCGGCGTACTCCTCCACGGCGGGGAGCTGGGGGAATTCCCTCTGAATGGAGGCGGGGGATTTGAAAAGGGCCCCCCCGTCCGCCTTCAGAAGCATGGTCACGTCGTTGTAGGAGTCCCCCGCGGCGAAGAGGCGGGTCCCGGTGGATTTGAACGCCTCCACCGCCTTCCTCTTCCCGTCCTGCTGGCGCAGGGTGAAATCGGTGATCCTTCCCTCCCGGTCCACCACCAGGCTGTTGCAGAAGAGGGTGGGCCATCTGAGTTTTTCCATAAGCGGCCTGGCAAACTCCTCAAAGGTGTCCGACAGGATGATGACCTGGGTTTTGCTCCGGAGCTCCTCCAGGAATTCCAAGGCCCCGGGCAGGGGGTCCATGCGGCCTATGACCTTCTGAATGTCCGGAAGCTTGAGCCCTTCCCGGTCCAGTATGGCCAGTCTCTTTTTCATGAGCACGTTGTAATCCGGTTCGTCCCGGGTGGTCATGCGCAGCTCGTAAATGCCCGTGGCTTCGGCGAAATTGATCCATATTTCCGGTACCAGAACCCCTTCCAGGTCCAGACAGACTAAATGCATTGTTCTCTCTCCTCTTTCAATATGCGAATCAGCCGGGCGTTGTCCTCCGGAGTTCCCGTGCCCAGCCTCATGATATTCTCAAGTCCGAAGGAGAGGCAGTCCCTGACCAGGATGTACTCCCTCCACAGGGCTTTCTTGATTCTCTCCAGATCGGGGACCCGCACCAGGAAGAAGTTGCTCCCCGTGGGGTAGGTCCGGTAACCGGCTTCCTCCACCCCCCGGCGGAACTCTTCGGTCTGGGCTATCACCCGGCTCCAGGTCCCCCGGAAGTAGTCCAGCTCCTTCAGGGCGGCGATGCCCGCCTCCTGGGCGGGGGCGGAGACGCTCCACTCGGGCTGGCGGACCGCCAGTTTTCCCAGAATCTCCGCGGAGGCTCTCACATAGCCCAGGCGCAGTCCGGGGATGGAAAAATCCTTGGTCATGGAACGGAGGTTCACCACCCCGGGCAGGTCCGTATCGTACTGGAGATGATCGGGGAGGAAACAGCGGTAGGCCTCGTCCAGTATAAAGACCGTACCCGTCTCCAGGGCGGTTCGGCGCAGACGGTGAAAGTCCTCCTCCGCCAGGACCGATCCGGTGGGATTGTTGGGGCTGCAGAGCCAGAACAGGGCGGGCTTCTCCTCCTTCAGGCAGGCGATGAGCTTCTCCACGGGGGGGCGGAATCCCTCCTCCTCCACCGCGTCTATGCGTATCATCCTGTCCGAATAGAGGCGGCAGGCGTCGCCGTACTCACCGTAGGTGGGACCGGCCAGCAGCCAGGATTTCTCCCGGGCAAGAAAGGCGCCGGCCAGGAGAAAAACCGCCTGGGAGGTGCCGTTCACCACCAGGATCTCCTCCATAGGGAGGGAGTAGGCCGCGGCAATTTCCCTTTTCAGGGCAAAGGAGGAGGAGTCGGGGTAGCGTTCGATGGGGGCGTTGCGAAAAGCCCGGTACACCTCTTCCGGCAGGGGTTCCGGGTTGATGCTGACGCTGAAGTCGACCACCCGGTCCGGATCTATACCCGCCTCCTGCAGGGCTTTGTAGTTAAGACCTCCGTGGGTCGATGACATCCCTTTCCTCCTTCCCTTCCGGTAAGGTAGTATCTTACACATCTCGCCGGTAAGGGGCAAGGGGAACGGACTTTCAAAAAACCGCCCCTTGGGGTATAATGGGCACCTATGAAAAAGCATCTCCTGTCCACACTTGCGGAAATAGCCCTTCTCATCCTCTCCTCCCTGCTCTTCTCCCTGGCCTTTCCCAGTTTCCTCGATGACCGGGGCTTCGGTTTTCTCGCCTACTTCTCCCTCATCCCCCTTTTCGTGGTGGTCCATCGGGCGGGCTGGCTCAAGACCGTACTGTACGGGGCCTTCTACGGGTTCGTCACCTATCGGATCTTCAACTTCTGGCTCAAGCAGTTCAATCCGGTCTCCTTTATGGTGGTGCCCATTATCTACGGCACCTATTTCGCGGGCTTTTTCCCCCTTTTCAAGTGGGCGGACAGGCGGTTCCCCCGCCGGGGATGGCTGGCCCAGGCCCTCTTCTGGCTCCTCTACGAGGTAATCCGCACCAAGGGCTTCCTGGGCTACTCCTACGGGATCATCGGCTACAGCCAGTACAAATTCCTCTCCCTCATAGGGATTTCCGATATATTCGGTGTTCTGGGGGTCTCCGCCCTGGTGGTGCTTCCCTCCGCCTACATCGCCCGGGTTATCAATTACGTGCCCCTTAAGGAGGTCCTGTCCCTCCGGACCCTGCGCCCCGTATTCATCTACGCCGGCCTGTTCCTTCTTGCGAACGTCTACGGAATGGCGGCGAAGGTGGACTATTCCGCCAGCCCGGTCTGGCGGACCACCCTGGTGCAGCATAACGAGGACGCCTGGCGCAGCAACATGGAGCAGTACAAGATCTCCTTCGAGAATCTGAAGGAGCTCTCCGAGAGGGCGATCGCCCAGGATGATCCGGATATCATCATCTGGCCGGAGACCTCCTTCGTCCCCTCCGTGGAGTGGCACGAGAAGTATAGGGAGGAGCCGGATAAGCTGGTCCTGATCAAGAAGCTCCGCGCCTTCCTGGCCGATTCGGGAAAGGACTTCCTCATCGGCAACAACGACTCCCGCAGGGTCAACGGGGAGCGGGTGAGCTGGAACGCGGCCCTCCTCTTTCAGAACGGGGAGATCACCGACCGCTACCATAAGCTCCACCTGGTTCCCTTCGGGGAGTATTTCCCCTACAAGAAGCTTTTCCCCCGGTTCTACCAGTACATCATAGACCAGGGGGCTTCCCTCTACGAGCACGGGGACGAGTGGACCGTGATGGAGCAGTCCGGGGTCCGCTTCTCCGATATGATCTGCTACGAGGACGCCTTTCCCTATCTGGCCCGGGGCTTTACCAGGGCCGGGGCCCAGGTGCTGGTGAACATCACCAACGACGCCTGGTCACCCGCCGTGGCCAGCTGCATGCAGCACGGCACCATCGCCGTGTTCCGCACCGTGGAGAACCGCCGTTCCATGGTGCGTTCCACCTGTTCCGGCTTCACCGCGGTCATCTCCCCCAACGGGGAGATACTCGCCTCCCTGGAGCCCTTCACCAAGGATTTCCTGACCTACGACGTACCCGTTTACGGGGAACGGACCACCCTTTTTACCCGCCTGGGGGAGTGGTTCGACCTGCTCGTCACCCTGGGATCGGCGGTCATCATCGGATTTCTTATCCGGCTGACCGCAAAGGAGAGGAGAAATGAGAATGACCGATAGGACCGAGAGCATACTGAGCCTTTTCGGGGAGATATCCCGCATTCCCCGGAGTTCGGGCAACCGGGGCCCCATACGCACCTGGCTGGCGGACTGGGCCGATCGTCACGGCTTTCCCTGCCGGGTGGACGGTTATGACAATCTGGTCATGGAGGTGCCCGCCTCCCCCGGTTTCGAGGGCCATCCCCCGGTGGTGCTCCAGGGCCATTCGGACATGGTCTGCGAGAAGACCCCCGAATCGAACCATGACTTTGACACCGATCCCCTGGACATCTACCGGGACGGGGAGTGGCTCCGGGCCCGGGATACCACCCTGGGGGCGGATAACGGCATCGCCCTGGCCATGGCCCTGGATCTGGCGGTCAACGGCGAGGCGGTCCATCCCCCCCTGGAAATTCTCATCACCAGCGACGAGGAGATCGGCCTGGACGGGGCCAACGCCCTGGAGCCGGGGTTTATAAAAGGAAAGATCCTGATCAATATCGATTCCGAGGACGAGGGGGTCCTGACCGTGGGCTGCGCCGGGGGTATGGACTGCCTCTTCGACCTTCCCGTCTCCCGCAGGAGGGGGGAGGGGGACCGCCACGAAATCGTTCTGAACGGCCTGATCGGCGGCCATTCGGGGATGGAGATCAACCGGGGGCGGGGGTCCGCCCTGGTTATGATGGGGCGGGTCCTCTCCTCCCTGGTTTCCTCCGGGGTCCTGCTCGCCGATCTGGAAAGCGGTTCCGGGGCGACCAACGCCATATCCCGGGAGGCCCGGGCCCTGGTGGTGATTCCCCCCGGTTCGCCGGTCTCCCTGGAGGGGGAGCTGGCGAAGTGGGAGGAAACCTTCAAAAACGAGCTGGGCGATGCGGACCCGGGCATACGCCTCTCCCTGCGCAAATCCGGCCGGGAGGATCTCCTCCCCCTGGCCCCCGAATCGGCCCGGGTCCTGACCGATCTGATCCTCTCCCTGCCCCACGGGGTCATCGCCCTCTCCCGGGAGATCGAGGACCTGGTGGAGACCTCCGCCAATCTGGCGGCGCTGAAACTGGAGGAGGGGGTCTACCGTTTCTCCACCAGCCAGAGGAGTTCCGTGATGAGCCGGCTGGTGGAGGTGAACCGCCGAACCGAAGCGGCCGCCCGTCTGGCCGGCTGCACCTATATCAATACGAAAAACAAATACCCCTCCTGGCAGCCGAACTGGGACAGCCCCCTCCTGGCCCTGACCAAGGGGGTTTACCGGGGGCTTTACGGGAAGGATCCGGTGGTGGAAGTCATCCACGCGGGGCTGGAAACGGGGGTCATAGGGAGCAAGTATCCCGGCATGGATATGATCTCCCTGGGGCCGACAATCCGGAATCCCCACTCCCCCGACGAGGGTTTACACATTCCTTCCCTGAGGGGGGTATATACTCTGATATCCGAACTGTTGAAATCCCTCTGATACGAGACTCGTTATAAAATTATCTATTATGGCAATACTTTGCCATAAATAATTGACTTTTTCCTAGTTTCATAATAGGGTTACCCATTGAAGTAAAGGAAAAGGAGAAAGTCTATGAAGAAATTTACGTTACTTCTCGTACTTGTTGCTGCTTCCGCTCTGCTTTTTGCGAACGGAAAGAATGACACCATCAAAATC
>QKAI01000289.1 GCA_003246505.1 Spirochaetaceae bacterium
ATCTGAACGTGGTAAACGACCGGAACGTCCGGGTCATCAACGGGCTCTCCCTCACGGTCCGCCCCGGGGAGCTCGTGGGTATAGCCGGGGTGGACGGGAACGGGCAGACCGAACTGGCCGAAGCCATCATGGGCCAGATGGCCCAGGAGTCCGGGGAGATCCTCTTCAAAGGGGAGCCGATCCAGAATCTCTCCACCCGGGCCCGCCGCGACCGGGGTATCTCCTATGTCCCGACGGACAGGCAGAAGGCGGGCCTGGTCCTGCCTTTCACCATCGCGGAGAACGTCATTCTGGGAAGCCAGGACAGGGAACCCTTCACCAGGGGCATCAACCTGCAGAGGAAGCCCATTGCCGATTACACCCGCCATCTTGTGAAGGATTACGACGTGCGCTGCTCCTCCATTGACGAGGCGGTGTCCAATCTGTCCGGGGGAAATCAGCAGAAGGTCATCCTGGCCAGGGAATTTTCCCGGGATCCGGAATTCCTCCTGGTCTCCCAGCCCACGAGGGGACTGGACGTGGGAGCCATCGAGTATATTCACAGCCAGATTCTGAAAATGCGGGGCAAGAACAGCGCCGTCCTTCTCATCTCCCTGGAACTGGAGGAGATTTTCTCCCTGGCCGACCGGATTCTCGTCCTTTTCGAAGGAAAGATAGTCAAGGAATTCAACCCATCGGAAACGAATGACAAGGAAGTGGGACTCTATATGACGGGGGGAAATTGATGGACAAGTTTCTTTCGGGCCTGAAAGTCGCCGCCGGGATAGGGGGGGTCGTCCTCTGGGCGGCATCCCAATTCTGGGGCATCCTCCTGGTGCTGCTGGCCCTGGGGATTCAGATGTATCAGAATTTCAGCCGCATGGACCGGGAGGACGCGGTCAAAAAGCTTAAGGATCTGGGCATGTCCGCCTTCTACCCCGCCGTGGGCATTCTGGCGGCGATCCTCATCGGCGGCCTGATCATGGCTTTTACCGGCTACGACCCCATCCGGGCCTACGGGGCCTTGTTTTATGGGGGGCTGGTCAAGAACTGGCATATTTCCCTGCTGAACGCCACCCCCCTTATTTTTACGGGGCTTTCCATCGCCGTCGCCTTCAAGGCGGGGCTCTTCAATATCGGGGCGGAGGGCCAGTACTACGTGGGATCCATGATCGCCACCTGGCTGGCTATCCGCTTCTCCCTTCCCGTCGGGCTCTATATCCCGGTCATATTCCTTCTGGCGGGTCTTTCGGCGGCGGCTTACAACATCATCCCTACCCTTCTGAAAATCCGGACCGGGGCCCACGAGGTGGTCACAACCATGATGTTCGCCCATATCGCCACCAAGTACTCCACCATCTTCGTGCGGAACAACGGGGGGGATCCGGCCACGAGCAAGCACGCCTACGTCACCGACGCCATTGGGGAGTCGAACTGGCTCCTCCCCCTCAAGTCGATCATACCCGGGGCCAACTACCGGGTCCACATCGGGGTTCTCCTGGCCCTGACCGTGGCCGTGTTCATCTGGTACCTTCTCTACAAGACCCGCATCGGCTACGAGATCCGGGCCGTGGGAGCGAATAAGACCGCCGCGAAGACCCAGGGAATCAACTCGGGGCGGACCATCATGACCGCCATGCTCATCGCGGGCTTTCTCTGCGGCATCTCCGGAACCACCCAGGTGCTGGGTCTGGAGCATAAAATGTATGAGAACCTGAACGCGGGATACGGCTGGAACGGCATCTCCGTGGCGCTGCTGGCGGGGAACGACCCCATCGGCGTTATCTTCGCCGCCATTCTGTGGGGCATCCTGGACGCGGGGGGACAGTATATGGCCCGGACCACCCAGACCCCCAGCGCGGTCGTGGAGATCATCAAGGGGATCATCCTTTTCCTCATACTGGCCAAGTACCTCTATTTCTGGTTCGGCCATAAACTATTCAAGGGCAGAAGAAAAGCCGCCCGGGGGGAGGCGGCCTGATGGAATTCGTCATAGAACTGCTGTCCGCCACCATGCGCCTGGCCACTCCCATCGCCCTGGCCGCCATGGGAGCCGCCGTCTGCGAACGTTCGGGCATCGTCAACATCGCCATGGAAGGGCTCATGCTCATCGGGGCTTTCTTCGCCGCCGCGGTGGCCCTGGCCACGGGAAGCCCCTGGCTGGGACTGCTGGGAGGCATCATCTTCGGGGGGCTCTTCTCCCTCCTCCATGCCTGGTCCACGGTGACCCTGCACATCAACCATACCGTGTCGGGGGCCATCATCAACATCCTGGCCGCCGGTCTGACCCGGTTCTTCATGGTGGAATTCTACGGCCACCCGGGCTCCTCGGACATGGTCCAGAAAACCCTGGGGGACATCAACTGCGCCGTTCCCCTCCTTTCTAAGATACCCCTGCTGGGGCCGGTGCTCTTCGACCAGAGCCCCACGGTCTATTTCATGTACTTCTTCGTCTTCTTCACCACCTTCCTTTTGAACAGGACGAAGCTGGGACTCCACATCCGGGCGGCGGGGGAACACCCCATGGCTCTGGAGACTCTGGGCATCTCGGTGAGGAAAATCCGCTATATCGGAGTTCTCTACTCGGGACTGCTCTGCGGGTTCGCCGGATCCTTCCTGGCCATTGAGTACGGACGGTTCTTCACAGAAGGGATGACCGGGGGACGGGGATTCATCGCCCTGGCGGCCAATGTCTCCGGGGGATGGACGGCGGTGGGATCCTTCGTGGCCGCCCTCTTCTTCGGATTCATCGACGCGCTGCAGCTCAAGCTGCAGGTCATGGGGATATTCAAGATACCCCCGGAGTTTTTCCATATGCTCCCCTACGCGGCCACGGTTATCGCCGTCGCCGGTCTGGTACGCCGCTCACGGCCGCCGGCGGATTCGGGAAATGACTTCTCCATTGAGAAGGAGATGTAAGGTTGCCGTCCATTGCTGCGGCATATATTCTGGTTATTTTTTTTTAAGGAGAAAGATATGAAGAAAGCGTTATTACTGCTTTTGGTTCTGAGTCTTGGTCTTTCCGCTGTATTCGCCAGCGGTGGTACGGAAACGAAGAAGGAAGCCAAGCTGATCGCCGCCATGGCCACCGACGTGGGCGGTCTGGGGGACGGTTCCTTTAACGACGGTTCCTACGCAGGTCTGCAGAAGGCAGAAGCCGACGGCATCGCCGAAGCCCGCGTGGTTGAATCCAAGCAGATGACCGACTACGTTCCCAACCTGACCGGTCTTGCCGAGGACGGGGCCAATGTCGTTTTCGCCGTGGGTTTCCTCATGGCCGACGCCATCATCGAAGCGGCGCAGAACAATCCGGAAACGAAGTATGCCGGTATCGATATCTGGGTTGATCCCACCACGGCACCCTCCAATGTTCTGGGTATATCCTTCAACGAGCACGAAGCGGGCTATCTGGCCGGTATCGTGGCCGGTTACATGACCAAGGAGTACGCCTCCAAATCGGACAGACTGAACGGTGACAACGTGATCGGCGTCGTTCTGGGCATGGACATCCCCCCCTGCGAAAGATACGAAGTAGGCTTCACCGCCGGTGCCAGATCGGTTAACCCCAACGTCAAGGTACTCCAGGCCGTGGCGGGCGACTTCGCCGACCAGGCCAAGGGAAAAGAGCTGACCCTGGCCATGATCCAGCAGGGAGCGGACATTGTGTTCCAGGTGGCCGGCCTGACGGGCATGGGCGTTATCGCCGCAGCCCAGGAAGAGGGCACCCTGGCGATCGGCGTTGACGTGGATCAGTACGCCGCCGCCCCCGAAGCGGTCCTCACCTCCGCCATGAAGGGCATTACCGAAGCGACCTACCAGACCATCCAGTCCGTGGCCGACGGCTCCTTCAAGGGCGCCACCAACGTAAGCCTTGGTATCAAGGAGAATGCCGTGGGCATCGCTCCCTACCACAACTTCGACTCCATCATTCCCCAGGCAGTCAAGGACGCGGTCAATAAGGCCGTTGCCGATATCAAGAGCGGTAAGATTACCGTACCCGCCACCAGAGCGGAACTCTAAGTCAGTGCCTCTCACCCTTTTCGGGTGAGACGGGAAAATAGGGCCGGCACCCACGAGGGGACCGGCCCTTTTTTTATCACCCCTACGGGGGAATTTTCATTCCATGGCAAGAAAAACCTGACAAATGGTTATTTTCTGCTACAATAGAGACTGTCCGTTTATGGTTCTATTCCCGAGGAGGCTTTATTATGTCAGGTGATACGGTGAAAAATATGGGATATGTTCTCTACAGTCCCGCCAGAGTATTCGACTCCCCCTCCTACTCCCGGGCTTCCCTGCCCGCCCTGCTCATTATTCTCATGATCCTTACCCTACTGACGGGCCTTCTCTCCTATCGGGTCACGAATTACGAAGGGGTCAAGGATTTCCAGGTGGAGCTGGGGGTCCGGCAGGCCTTGAAAATGATGCCAGGCACATCGCCGGAAAAGGAGGCGGAGCTGCGCGATCAGATACGGGAGCAGATGTACAGTCCGGTAACCGTGATCTCCGGTTACGTCTCCCTTGTGGTGGGAAGCCTCTTCAGTCTGACCGCCGCCCTGGTCCTCTTCTGGGTTTACATGATGACGGCGGCCCGGTTCGCCGGGGGAGAGGAGACCCCCGTCGCCTTTCAAACGGGGAAGGGGGAAAGGATCAGAAAGCATCGGAACAGTTTCCTCCTCTCCGTCTACCGTTACGTACCCCTGGTGCTGGCCGGTCTGATCTCGGTGGCCCTGATCCTGACCCGGAGCAGGGAGAGCTTTTACAATATCGCTTCCCTGGAGGAGCTGACCCGGAAGATGTCGGTGAATCTCTCCCTCTACGCCCTCCTCTTCGAAGGGAGCCTCCCCGTCCCCTGGGAGACGGTGCTGAATATCCTGACCAGCCCCTTCTGGTGGTGGAGCGGCTGGGTGAGCGTGGAAGGCATGGTCCGGGTCTGGCGGATCCCCCCCGGTAAGGGCACGGTGATTTATATCATCTGGATTGCCCTGGCCTCCCTTTTCCAGCTGATCCTCTTCAGCTTCACCTCCCGGTTCACAGCCTAGGATCGTCATGAAAGGAATTTCTCTCGCCCTCTTCTTTATCTTCTTTCCCCTCCTCGCCTGGGGAGAGGATGTTCTGACGCCCCGCCGTCTCCTCTCCCTGCTGACGGAGAATCATCCCCAATGGGAAAAGACCCTGCTGGACCGGCAGAGCGCGGAGCTTTCCGCCGACAGGGCGGCCCTGGAGTTGGCACCCGCCTGGTACGGAACGCCCTATTACAGCCTGGGGACGGACAGGTACACCCCCTACGGGGGAGAGTCCCGGGAGCTGCTGAACCGGACCGCCGGCCTGATCCTGGGCGGATCCCTGCGCCTCCCCTCGGATGGGACAATAGGGCTGGACCTGACGGAAGGATGGTCCCTTATCACAACCCCCGATTATGAGACCCATGCCCAGACCCTCTCCCTGGATTTCTCCTTTGATCAGCCCCTGTTCACGGGGGGTCGGTTCATCAATCCCTCCGCCTATGACGCCCGGAGGAGGACCTCCGTGGACATTCCCAGAAAACGGGGGGAATTGTACAGCCGTATTGGGCGGAACAGCCTGATAGAGGAAACGGCCGCCGCCTATCTGTCCCTGATCCTTCAGGAGGAGGAGTACCGCCTCCATGTGAGGAAACTGGAACTGGCCCGGGAAGAGCTGCGCCGCCTCTCCTCCCTGCGCGAGAGGGGACTTTATGCGGGTGCGGACTACTGGAAGATTCAGCTGGAAACGGACCAGGAGGAGGACGACCTTCTGGAGGAGGCCTGGCTCCTCGAATCGGCCCGGGCCCGACTGGCCTCCTCCCTGGGCCTGGAGAGCGGGGATATTCTGTTGCCCGGACTTGATCTTTCGCTGGATGACATCCCCCCCCTCCCGGAGGGGATCGGATATGCCTCCTATCTGGAGGGCAACCGGGAGAGGGAGCTTTACGAACTGGCGGAGCAGGAGGTGCGGCTCCGGAGGGAGGGCGGCCTGGGCCAGTCCCCCACCCTTCTTTCCCTGGAACTGAGCCTTACCCCCCAGTACGATCCGGAGGACACATCCCTCCGCGATCCGGGGGAGTCCTTTTCCGATCTTTTTGCCCGCGAGGCCTGGCTGGAAACGGCCCTGACCGTGAGCCTGACCTACTCCCCCCGGGCGAAGGAAGGGAACAGGCTGGCCGGGGAGAGTTCCCGCCTGGCCCTTGAGACGGCCCGGATAGACCGGGAGGAGAAGGAACGGGAACTGCGCTCCCTTCTGGCGGATCATCTGGAGAAGGATCGGATGCTCCTGGCCAAGCTCGATAGAATCGGGGAGAGCCTTCTCTACCAGCAATCCCTCACCGACAGGGAGGAAAAGCTGATGGACCTTGCCTCGGGAACCCGCCTGGCCGTGGAAGAGGCCCGGCTGAATATGGCCCTGAGGAAGCTGGACAGGAAAAAAACGCTTCTGGATCTTTTCAGGAACAGATTGGCGATCATAACGGCCGGGGGGGGCGATCTTCTGGAAACACTCGCCTCCCTGGACAGGGAGGAAAACCGTTGAAAAAGAAAATCCTCATACCCCTCCTGGGGGGGGCGGTCCTGATACTCCTCGTTGTTTCCTTTCTCATAAGGGACAGGGAGGAGAAGAGCACCTTCCCCGAGGTGAACTGGGTCCGGGCGGAAAGAAAGCCCCTGGAGGAGACCATCAGCGCATCGGGAGTCTTCCGGTCCCCCTCGCGGGAGATCATAACCGCCCTTCAGGGGGGATGGATCGATGAGATCGCCGTGAAGGAAGGGGACCGGGTGGACAGGGGACAGATCCTCCTCCGGCTCAACCGGGAGGATTACGCCGGCCAGGTCCTCCAGGACGAGGCTTCCCTGGAACGGATGAGACGCTCCGTGGGGGAAACCCTTCTCTCCTACCGCCTGGAGTACCGGAGCCAGG
The DNA here is from genome assembly GCA_003246505.1 of Spirochaetaceae bacterium. Lineage (GTDB taxonomy): Bacteria > Spirochaetota > Spirochaetia > DSM-2461 > DSM-2461 > SZUA-368. The sequence goes on from QKAI01000289.1 coordinate 6,910, forward strand.
AGATCTCCCTGAACCAGTCCCGGGACAAGTACGAGAAGCAGAAGGAGCTTCTAGCCCTGGAAGCGATTTCCGAGGAGGAATTGAATCTGACCGCGGACGCCGTGGAACGGGGGGAGGAGAATCTCCGCGCCCTGGGGGAGAAACTGAATCTCCTCTGTGGCCTCCCTCCCGGTTCCGCCCCCTGTCTCACACCGGAGAGGGACGGGGAGATCATAGACGCCTCCCCGGACGTGAAACAGCAGATCCTCCGGCTGGAGGAATCCCGGAGAGCTCTGGACCGGTGCACCCTCCGGGCCGACAGTAGCGGACGGATCGTGAAGGTCACCCCGGAGAAGGGCGCCCCGGTGAGCGTGGGCTCGGAACTCTTCATACTCCAGGGCGACGATCCCCTGGAGGCCTCGGTCACCGTGGACGAGGTGGATATCGGCAAACTGCGCGAGGGTGACCGGGCCCTGGTCCGCTCCGACTCTCTGATAGGGAAAGAACTGACCGGAAGGATCACCTCCATCTCCCCCACCCTGGAGCTCTTCGGCAACACCCGGGCCGGGAGGATTCTCATTGCCCTGGATCCCACCGACCTCCCCCTGAGGGCGGGGGCCTCCTGCGTGGCGGAGATAACCACCCTGGCCTCGGCGGACGCCCTGACCCTTCCCGTGGCGGCCATTGTGACCGAAAGAGGCCGTATCACCGCCTTCCGCCTGGAAGAGGGGGAGGGGAAAACCCGGCTCGCCGAGGTGGATCTGGACACGGGCCTGAGCACGATCGACGATCTGGAGATCCGGGGAGGCGCCTCGGAGGGGGAGAGATTCGCCCTGCCCGGGGGGGATCTGATCCTCCGGGACGGCCTTTACGTCACCCCTGTGTCCGGAGAGCAGGAAGGGGAGTGAGCCGGTGATAGATCTGAGGGAAATCCGCAAAACCTATGTGATGGGAGAGTCCAGGGTGGAAGCCCTGCGGGGAGTGGACCTCCATATCGGGGCCCACGAGTTCGTCTCCATCATGGGGCCCTCCGGTTCGGGGAAATCCACCCTCATGAACATCATAGGCGCCCTGGACCGGCCCACCTCGGGCACCTACCGCCTGGACGGAGAGGACGTCTCCCGGCTGACAGACAACCAGCTGGCCCATATCCGGAACCGGAAAATCGGCTTCGTCTTCCAGACCTTCAACCTGCTTCCCCGTAAAACCACCCTTCAGAACGTGGAGCTCCCCCTCATCTACGGGGGGATTTCTCCGACGGAAAGGAAGAGAAAGGCCCGGGAGACCCTGGAGCAGGTCGGCCTGGGGGACCGGCTGGACCATCGGCCGGCGGAACTCTCCGGAGGACAGAGGCAGCGCGTGGCCATCGCCCGGGCCCTTGTGACCGATCCCTCCCTTATCTTTGCCGACGAGCCCACAGGCAATCTGGACTCCCGCACCGGGGAGGAGATCATGGAGATATTCACCGGCCTGAACCGGGAGAGACAGGTGACCGTGCTCCTGGTCACCCATGAGGCGGATATCGCCTCCTACGCCCGGCGGATCATCCACATCAGGGACGGTCTTATCGATTCGGACCGGATCGCCCATGCCTAGGCGAGGAGTGCCCCTGCCCTACCTCTTCGCCGAGGCCTGGGAGACGATACGCCACAACCGGATGAGGACCTTTCTGACCATGCTGGGAATGAATATCGGGGTGGGAGCCATCATCGCCATCATCTCCCTGGGGCTCATGGCCCGGGGGGCTATCATGGAGGAGGTGGGTGACAGGAGCGCCACCATGGTCTGGGTCTACCCGGACTGGAACATCTACGAGGAGTGGGAGCGGGTCATCCGCCTGAGCCCGGAGGACGGGGAGCAGCTGGGAAAAATCCTCAACGGGGACGAGGTCATGCCCAGTCTGATACGGGATCAGGCCGTTTCCGCCCGGGGAAGGCAGGGGGAATCCCAGATCGTGGGGGTGACGGGGAACTACAACCGGGTCTGGGAATTCGAACTGGCGGAGGGCCGGTTCATCGGGGAGGAAGATAACCTGCTCCGCATGAAATCGGCGGTCCTGGGCTACCGGGCGGCGGTACACTACTTCGGGGAAGAGGATTCCCTGGGGGAGAGCCTTGTCATAGAAGGGCGGGTCTTCACCGTGGTGGGCGTCCTGAAGGAGCGGGGTCAGGGGATCATCTCCGACGGCTCCAACGACGACTCCCTTTTCATCCCCTATGAAACCTATCGGGGATTCTT
>QKAI01000034.1 GCA_003246505.1 Spirochaetaceae bacterium
AGAGAGGGTTTCATATTACCCGATAGGAAAAGTAATACTAAATAATCCCCAAAAAAGGTCAGGTGTAAAAAAGTGATCCCTAATGCTCAAGATATTATTGCCGTAAATTTTAAATACGACGAATTGGCTTCCCCGGAGAAGTGGTCCTTCCTTGAACAGGATCCGAAGCTGATTCTTGGATTCCTGTCGCCCGATCTGGATTTTGAAACTCTGTCACGGGAACTAGCCCGGAAATGCGGTGACATCCCCCTTGTCCTTTCATCCACAGCGGGGGAGTTGTGCAATTCTTCCCTGGGTGCGGGGCAACCTCTCTATCACTCTTCGGAAGAGGACAGGTCAAACATTGTCCTTCTGTGTTTCTCCTCATCGGTTGTTTCCGATGTGGACATTCACTCCATTGAGCTCTTTGATCCAGGCTTGGATCCGAAGGGGAGAACATCTCAAATCCTCCATGAATTTGATCGATTCCAACCGGCCTTTCCTTTGCGTCCGGACAACTGCGTCGCCTATACGCTCATAGATGGGCTTTCCGGGAGTGAAAGCTTTTTCATGGAAGCCGCTTACGAATCGGGAAAGCTTCCCTGTCTGATAATCGGCGGTTCCGCCGGGGGGAAGCTGGATTTTCAGAATACCTGGCTCTACAACAACCATGAAACCGTCCAGAACAAGGCGGTTGTCACATTGATACGGTTTAGGGAGGATATCCGGTTAGGGGTCCTGAAATCCCAGAATTTCAAGCTGAGTCCATACTCCCTGACCGTGGCCCAGGCCGACCCGGTCAGGAGAACCATCTCTTCGGTTGTCCGGAACGATACGGGAGAGCTGGGTGATGCCATTTCCGAGCTTTGCCGTCATTTCCGTTGTGACGAAGCGGCATTGGAGGGCAAACTGAGGAATTACAGTTTTGCCATTACCATAGACGATGATATCTATGTGCGGTCAATCTCGGGAATAAATTACGAGACCCGGGAGATCAGCTTCTACTGCGATCTTGATTTCGGGGATGAGCTGTTTCTCGTTGAGAACACGGATTTCGTGCAATCCATTGAGAGGGATTATCAGCAATTCAGGAAAAACAAGGGGGGAGTCCTTCTCGGCGGATTGTTCAATGACTGCATATTGAGGCGCTTGTACAATCAGGACAGGCTCGGGCAAGTGACATGTTTTGACGATGTTACCATCGCCGGTTTTTCAACCTTCGGGGAATTGCTGGGCGTGAATATCAATCAGACGCTGACCGCATTGATGTTCTACCGGGTTAGGGAGGGGGACGAATTCCATGACGAATACCTGGACAATTATATCAATAAGTATTCCGCTTTCAAGGGCTTTTTTCTGAAGAGGAAACTGAACCAGATCAACCATATCATGATGATGAAGGACCGGGTCTGGAATACCAGCATGAAGAGCATTGAGTTGCTGTCCGGTGTCATTGAAACCTGTTCGGGCAAGGCTCTGGAAAATGAGGAGCTCCTTGGTTCCATCAACAGAAGATTCAAGGAGTTGATCGACAGCATAGAAGATTCGGGAGAGAAGGGGCAAACCATAGGGGAGGAACTGGCTAAGTTGAGCTGGAATACGGACAAGATCCAAAATATACTTCGCGAGATCGTCGAGATAACGGGACAGACCAATATTCTGGGATTCAACGCGTCCATCGAAGCCGCCAGGGCGGGACAGGCGGGGAGGGGTTTCGCCGTCATCGCCCGGGAGGTGAAAATCCTCGCTGACAAAACCGACGCCAGCGCCAACGGCAGCAAGGACTCCATAAAAAGCCTTATCTCCAGTCTGGATGTGCTACGAATCCAGAGCGAAAGAATTATCAATACACAGAAAGAGGCCAGAACAAACAGTCTCTCCCTTAAGGAGGATATTTACCTCCTGGCGGAAAATTCCAGCGCCATAGAAAGAAATATCACGGGCAATGTCTCGGAGATCAAGCAATTGAAAAGCAATCTGGATCGGATGAAGGATGTTATTGAATTACTGACATAGCCCGGGGGGGGGGCGAATAAAGGGGAACCCATGGCCAGAAATTTCAGCTATTTCACCAAGCTCTTCATCACCTTTCTCATTACCGGGGTCATCCCCATGGCCCTGGTCAGCACCATCTTCGCCTTTCTCTCCGGGGACATCATGAAGGGGTCCTACCGGCAGCAGGCGGGTACGGCCATAAGGCGGATAGGGGAGGACCTGGACGGGCAGCTGGACAGGCTGAGGCATACGATCTACCAGCTGAGCGGGGACGGACTCATCCTCTCATCCCTGGAGGGGAACCGGGAGCCGGACCGTTCGGAGCTGCTTCCCCTCTACCAGAAAATGTACCAGTCCCTGACCGGCAACATAGATAACGCCTCCCTCCATATCATAAGCCTCACCGCCTTCCCCTCCGTCTCCACCCAGCAGATCCCCCCCTCCTATCCGGGGGCGGGGAGCGAAGCGGCGGAGGGTCTGTTCGCCCTGGCCAGGGGCCGGCCGGAGAGGACCTTCGCCCGGTTCAACAGCTTTGTCAACAGCCGGGGGGATGGTGTGATGATGACCTTCTGCAAAGCCATAACCGGCGGGGAGGGGGATCTTCTGGGATTCATCGTGCTGGACATCAATAAGAATTTTCTGGCGGAGACCGCGGAGAGGGGGAACGATGACTTCTTCACCCAGCTGCTCATCGTGGATCCCCTCAACAACCTCATGGTGGATCTGAACCACGACGAAAAGGACGGCAACTTCAGCGGGATGCCCGAACTGGCCCTCATCCCGGCGGACAGCCCCGGCCTGGTGACCCGGGAGAACCGGATGATCGCCCACCATCCCCTGGCCCTGTCCCCCTTCCAGGTCGCCGGCGCCGTCCCCATGAACGTGGTCCTGTCCAATCTGGCCTACCTGATCCGCATCACCCTGTGGATGTTCCTCTTCTGCCTCCTCCTGGCGGTGACCCTGGCCTATCTGATCTCCCGCTCCATCTCCCGTCCGGTCCATCGTCTCTCCCTGGCCATGGAAAGGGTGGAGTCGGGGGATCTGGCCGTGAGGCTGGAAGCGGACCGGGGCGACGAGATAGGCCTGCTTTTCAAAAGGTTCAACATGATGACCGGGCGGATCGCGAATCTGGTGGAGGAGACGAGGGAGGAGCAGCGGCAGCTGAGGATCGCCGAAAGGCAGGCCCTGCAGGCGCAGATCAATCCCCATTTCCTCTACAACACCCTCAATACGATCAAATCCCTGGCAAAACTGGGCGAGGTAGCCCAGATCGCCACGGTGGCCACCGAGTTCGGCCGCCTTCTGAGGAACAGCATAGACAACGGCCGGGAGATGGTCACCCTCCGGGAAAGCCTGGATCTGGTGGAAAGCTATCTGGTCATTCAGAAAATCCGCTACGGGGATCGGCTCTCCTTTACCATCCGGTCCGAGGAAGCCCTGGACAGAGTCCCCGTTCCGAAGCTGATCATTCAGCCCCTGGTGGAGAACGCGGTCATCCACGGGATAGAGGGCAGGATCGAACCGGGGTCGATAGGGGTAACCGTGGGCAGCCGTGAAAACCGGATTGCCATAGAGATCCTGGATGACGGACCCGGATTCGGGAGTGCCGGAAAGGGAGAGGACCGGGGAGAGAGCTGCGGTGTGGGACTGGAGAACATCCGGCGCAGGCTCATGCTCATTTACGGGGAGGCCGGGGAGATGACCCTTGGGAACAGGAACGACGGCCCCGGGGCCCGTGTCCTGATCACCCTGCCCCTGACGGAGGGAGAGATATCATGATCAAAACGGTGCTCGTGGAAGACGAGGAGACGGTCCGCAGGGAAATCTCCCTCACCACGCCCTGGAGCGATCTGGGATGCCTGCTCATAGGGGAAGCCCGCAACGGGATCGAGGGGCTGGAGCTCATCCTCCGGACCCGTCCCCGGCTTGTCATAACCGACATACGCATGCCCGGGCTGGACGGCCTGGCCATGCTGGAGAGGGTGGGGGAGGAACTGGGGGAGGAGAAGCCCCGGGCCCTGCTCCTGACGGGGCATTCCGATTTCGAATACGCCCGGCGGGGCATCCGCCTGGGGGTCAGGGACTATCTGCTCAAACCGGTGGATGATGGGGAGTTCCACCGCCTGCTCCGGGCGACGGCGGAGGAACTGGAAGGGGATACCCTCCCTCCCTCCGATGAGGTGAATCCCCTCTTTCCCTTCCGGGAGTACCGGATCGACGGGACCGGGGACAGCAAGGACTATTATGTGCGGCGGGCCGTCCGCTACCTGGAGGAGAACTACGGGGAGGACATTGCCATGGCCGATGCGTCCCGGAGCATGGGGATAACCCCGGGATATCTCTCCCGTATCTTCAAGGTGAGGACCGGGTACACCTTTCTGGAGTATCTGACCCAGCTCCGCCTGAGAAAGGCGATGGAGCTGCTCCGGGACCGGACCCTGCACATAGGCGAAGCCGCCTACCGGGCGGGGTTTCGGGACAACGGCTATTTCGCCCAACTCTTCAGGCGCCATACGGGCATGACCCCGGGCCAGTACAGGGAAAGGGGATTCCCCCCGGGGGGCGGGAAGCGGGACAAGTCCTAACCCTTACGGGAGGAGAAGACCGAAGCCCCGGAGACGAAGTACTGGCTCATGGAAAAGAAGAGGACCAGCATGGGGATGCTCCCCAGAACGGCCACGGCCATCATGGCCCCCTCGTCGGTATATTTTTCCGCGGCGAACTTCACAATGTAAAGGGGCAGGGTCTTCATTTTCTCGCTCTGGGCCACCAGGAGGGGCCAGAGGAGGTTGTCCCACTGGCTGCGGAAGGTCAGGATGGAGAGGGTCGCGATGGCGGGGGCGCAGTTGGGCAGGACGATGTGCCAGAAGATCCCCGGTTCCGACGCCCCGTCTATGCGGGTGGCGTCCAGGAACTCCTCGGGAAAGGGCAGCAGGTACTGGCGCATCATGAAAACGCCGAAGGCGTTAACCAGAAAGGGCACGATAAGGCCGGCGTAGCTGTTCTGGAGGTGCAGTTTCGTGGCCACCAGATAGAGGGGTATCATGATCGCCTCGAAGGGGATCATCATGGTGGCCATGATGGCAAGGAAGACGAAATTCCGACCCCTGAACCGGAATTTGGCCAGGCCGTAACCGGTCAGGCTGGAGAGCATGACCGTGGTGACCGTGACCACGGAGGAAACGAACAGGGAATTGGCAATATTACGGATAAAGATGAAGCTCCCGTCGTTTCCCGCCACGGCCTTGGCGAAGTTCTGCCAGTGGAACCCCCGGGGGATCCAGCGGAAGGGCATCCTGAGGATATCCTTCGCGGGCATCATGGACGCGGAGAACATGAACAGGATGGGGACCAGGGTGAAGACGAGGGCGCCCAGCAGGATAAGCCCGGCCAGGACATTCAAGGGGGAAAATTTCTGTTTGATCATGGGGTACTCCTAGTAGCTGACTTCGTCGGCCTTCGTCGTCTTGAACTGCAGCCAGGTGAAGAAGAGCATGATGATGAAGAGGATGATGCTCATGGCGCTGGATCGGCCTATCATATGGTCCCGGATGCCCGTGTTGTAGATGTTGAGGGTTATCACGTTGATGGGCGCCTGGGGCGAGCCGGACTGGACGAAGAGGTACTGGGTGCTGAAGGTCTTGAGACACTGGAGCATGGCCATGACCGAAACGAGCACCACCGTGGGCTTGAGAAGGGGGAAGGTGATGCGCCAGAAGCTCTGCCACCGGTCCGCCCCGTCTATGAGGGCCGCTTCGTAGAGGGAGCCCGGTATGGCGGCGAGGCCGGCGATGAAGATGACCACGAAGTAGCCTATGTATTTCCAGAAGTAGACGAGGATCGTGGAGAGCTGGACCATGAAGGAGTCGGCCAGCCACTTATGGTCGGTGCCCGGGGTGTTCAATAGGAAATTGAGCCATTGGTTGCCCAGTCCCCGGGGATCGAAGATGGACATCCAGATGACCGCCGCCACCACCGAGGAGAGGACCGCCGGTGCGTAGTAGGCGAGCTGGAGGAATTTCTGTCCCCGCTTTACGGAGAGGATCAGAACAGCCAGGAGAAGGCTCACCACCAGAAGGGGCAGGAAGGCCCCCAGGGTAAAGGCGAAGGTCGCCCTTATGGAGTTCCAGAAATCATCGGACCGGAGGAGGTACGCATAGTTCTTCAGGCCGATGAAGGTGGGCGGCTTGAGGGAGAGTATTTTTTTTCTGAAGAGGCTGGTATAGGCCGCGTTAACAATGGGGTAGAAGCTGAAGAGAGAGAAAAACAACAGGGCCGGGGTGACGAAGGTCCATCCCCACCGGGAGAGTTTTTTTTCAATTCCGCTGTATTTTTTTTTCATGCCCTTTCCTTTGAAAAAAGGGCGGTGGCCCGCCCTTTGAATTAATTCCTGTTTTCCTATTCCTGATCCAGGACTTCCTGGGCTTTCACCTTCAGGGAGGCGAGGGCCTTCTCCGGCTCTATGCCGCCGAGCATAACCCCTTCCACGGCTTCCTTGATCAGCTCCTGGATCTTGGCGCTGTTCTCTCCGTAGTAGACCATGCTGCCCCGGGCCATATCGTCGGCGAACACCTGGGCGTAGGGCATGTCGGAAAAAGTTTTGGAGGCCATGAGAGCCCTGGTCGGCTGAATGAGGCCCACCTCGGTCAGGTACTCCTCCGGATGGGAGAGCATGTAGGAGACGAATTCCCAGGACGCTTTCTGCTCCCTTTCCGATTTCTGGCTGTTGACCATGTAGAAGTGGCCGTAGTAGGCACAGGCCGCTTCCCTGACCGCATCCTTGAACTGGGGGAAGGGAATGACCATCCAGTCGCCGCTCTCGTAGAACTCCGGATTGTCCGCCCGGATACGGCCCTCCTGGTAAAGGCCGCTCATGGCCATGGCCATATCGTTGTTGTCCGCGTCAAAGAGCTTCCTCGCGTTGGTATAGGTGGGGGAGCCCAGGTTCTTGCCGAAGGGGCCCCAGTCGGCCATGAACCGGAGGAATTTCAGCCAGGCCTCGTCCCCCACGATGGCGGTCTTGCCGTCGTCGCTGATAAGCTGCCCCCCCAGCTGCTCCACCATGGGGACCATGGATACCAGGTAGTAGGGATAGCGGAAGTCGAAGCCCCGGCGGGTAATGATCTCCCCGTCCCGGAGAATGATCTTCTCCGAAACGGCGACGATGTCCTCCCAGGTTCTGGGATAGTCCCTGTCCGGATCCAGTCCGGCGGCCCGGATGACTCTTTTATTAATGTAGGGGGCCCAGTTGGTCAGTTCCAGGGGGAGCCCGTAAACCTCGACGTCCATGGTGACCGCGTCCAGGACTCCCTCCACGTAGGCGTCCTTCAAGGCCTTAACCGATTTGTATCCCGCCGATGGGGGATCCACGGCGCCGACTCTTCCGTTGACGATGTAGGCGTAGGCGTCTTCGATTTGGGTGTTGAAGATATGGGGCCCCTCGTTCGCCGCGAAGGCGGTGAGGAGGAGTTCGGGCATTTTCTGACTGGAGTTGGTCACCCTCTCTATGGTCACGTCCGGATGGGTCGCCTCAAATTCGCTGATGTACCGCTCTTCGATGGCCGTTCTGTTGGGATCCTCATGGGTCCAGACGGTCAGGGTCATCGGTCCCTGTTCCTCCTGGGCTCCGCCGGCCATCAGGGGCAGAGAGAAGATCAGAAGGGAAAGAATAATCGGCAATGTCTTTTTCATAAATTCATTCTCCTTAATGTTGCTTGGTTCATTGTAAGGCCAGCGGAAATTTCGGGCAATGTGAGATTTCTCCACTTTATGTTGCGATTTTGACATGGCCATGAAATAGGATCGGACCCTGTAGTACAATCGGCCCATGGGAAGTACCTTATGCCTCCACGGGGGCGATATCTATACGGGAATCATGATGATCCCGGAGGGAGCCGTTGTCCTGAGGGACGGACGGATAGAAAACGTCATGGGCCGGGAACGCTTCGCCCGCACCGAATTCCCCGGGGATACCCGGTTCATCGATCTGAAAGGGCTCACCCTATCCCCCGGTTTCATCGATACCCATATCCACGGCATCGGGGGATACGATACTTTCGCCGGAACCGCCGAAGCGATTCTGGCCATGTCCCGGGAACTGCCCTCCCGGGGGGTCACCACCTTCTATCCCACCATATACGCCGGGGAGGAGGATAAAATGATCGATTCCATCCGGGCCGTGGCCGGGGCCAGGGGACGGGAGGGGGGAGCCCGGATCGGGGGAATCCATCTGGAGGGTCCCTTTATCTCACGGGATCAGACCGGCGTGCAGCAAGCGGAGGGGCTGAGCGAAGTGGACATTAAGAAAATGGGCCGCTTTGTCCGGGCGGGGGAGGGGCTTCTCTCCCTCATGACCGTGGCCCCGGAACTGAAGAACATGAGGGAATTGGCCGTGTACTGTCTCAAGAAGGGGATCGTCCTCTCCGCGGGCCATACGAATGCCACCTATGAGAACATGCTGGAGGGGATGGAAGCGGGAATCCTCCATTCCACCCACTTCTTCAATGCCATGAGGAGGCTTCACCATCGGGATCCGGGCTGCATAGGCGCCATCCTGATCCATCCGGAGATCTCCTGCGAAATCATCGCCGACGGTCACCACGTCCATCCCGCCCTGATCAAGCTGCTCTACCGGGATAAGCCGGTGGACAAAATCATCCTGGTCACCGATTCCCTGGGCCCGACGGAACAGGAGTCGGGGGAGATGAGGGCCAACGGGGAGAGGGTCTATCTGAAGGAGGGTGTCTTCCACAGGGAGAAGGACGGGGTCATTGCCGGATCGTCCCTTACCATGATCGGGGGCATCGCCAATCTCTGCTCCTGGGGCATCCCCCTGAAGGACGCCCTCTCCATGGCCACGGCGAATCCCGCCCGGCTCCTGGACCGGGAGGACCGGGGATTCATCATCCCGGGAAAGAGGGCCGATCTGGTCGCCTTTGACGGGGATTTTCGTGTCAACCTCACCCTGGCGGGCGGGGAAATCCTCTATTCCGCCGACGGAGCATCGGAAAGGATCACGGGCAACTCCCCGTAGTCCCGCACCCGGTTCCCGTACCTGACCCGGTAGCCCAGGAGATAATCCCCGGGGGGAATGTTCCCGGGAACCAGGTCGG
>QKAI01000433.1 GCA_003246505.1 Spirochaetaceae bacterium
TGTGGGGGAAGGGCGTAAGGTCATGCACCAGCTCACGCGGGGGCAGCAGGGAAAGGAGGTTATCTCCGAAGGGAAGAATCTGCGGGACTTCTACCGGGGGGAGCAGGAGAGAATCTATGATTTCGTCGCCAAAATCCATTCCGGCGAGATCAAGGGCTCCACGGGAAAACCCTTCGATACGGTCTGCCAGATAGGAATCGGGGGGAGCGATCTGGGACCCCGGGCTCTCTACCTGGCCCTCTGCCACTATGCCGAGCCTGTTATGGATGCGGCCTTTATCTCCAACGTGGACCCTGACGACGCCAACGGCGTACTGGAAACGGTGGATCTGGAAACGACCCTGTTCATTCTGGTCTCCAAGAGCGGCACCACCCAGGAGACCCTGGCAAATAAAAATTTCGTGGTGGAAATGTCCCGTAAAGCGGGCATCAAGGGATTCGATCCGGCGGGGCACCTTATCGCCGTGACCAGTGAAACCAGCCCCCTGGCCAGTTCCAGGGATGTTCTGGCCGCTTTCTTCATGGACGATTTTATCGGGGGCCGGTACTCCTCCACGAGCGCCGTGGGAGGAGCCGTCCTCTCCCTGGCTTTCGGAAAGGATGTGTTCGAGGAATTTCTCGCCGGTGCCGCCGAAGCGGACAGGGCCGCCCTGGAAAAGGACATAACCAAAAATGCCGCCCTTCTGGACGGCATGATAGGCGTTTACGAGAGAAATATTCTGGGATATCCCTCCACGGCGGTACTTCCCTACAGCCAGGCCCTGAACCGCTTCCCCGCCCATCTCCAGCAGCTGGACATGGAAAGCAACGGAAAAAGCGTCAACCGGAGGGGTGAGCCCATGGCCTATTCCACCGGTCCGGTTATCTTCGGCGAACCGGGGACCAACGGGCAGCACAGCTTCTACCAGCTTCTCCACCAGGGAACGGACGTGGTGCCCCTTCAGTTTATCGGCTTCAAGAAGAGCCAGATCAATTTTGACCTGGATTACGAAGGTTCCACCAGTCAGGCGAAGCTGAAGGCCAATCTCATCGCCCAGATCGTCGCCTTTGCCAAGGGTTCTCCCAACGACAATCCCAATAAGAATTTCGCCGGGGGCAGGCCCTCCTCCCTGATTTACGGGGACAGGCTCACCCCCCGGGCCCTGGGAGCTCTGCTGGCCCATTTCGAGAACAAGGTCATGTTTCAGGGATTCTGCTGGAACGTGAATTCCTTTGATCAGGAAGGGGTCCAGCTGGGAAAGATTCTCACCACCCAGGTACTGGGAGGCGGGAAAATGGATGAGGCTCTTACCGAGCTCAAGGATATCATGGAGATATGATCTCTCCCTGTAAATCGAAGATATTGATATGATCGGATGATTCGGGACGGCCTCCGGGGGAAGGGGGCCGTCCTTTTTTTCAGGGGGGAGGAGAGAGGATGGAGATCGAAGAGGCCCGAAAAAAAGTAAGGGATACCGGCCTGATTCTTCTGAAGGAGGGCCTCGTGGCCAGAACCTGGGGAAATATCAGCTGCCGAGTCGATAATGACCGCTTCGTTATAAGCCCTTCAGGGCTGTTCTACGAGTATATCCGGGAAGAGCATATCCCCCTCGTCCATAAGGACACCCTCCGGTGGGAGGGGGAATTCCGTCCCAGTTCGGAAAAGGAGCTACACGCCCGCCTTTACCGGGAAAATCCCCGGATAGGGGCGATTGTCCACACCCATCAGCCGGCGGCTTCCTCCGCTGCGGCGGCCCGCATCGGATTGGATTCGGACACTCCCTGCGTACCCTATGCCCTGCCTACGACCTCCCTCCTCGCCAGGAAGACGGCCCTCGCGGCTAAGAAAATCTCTCTCGGGAGCCGGGGTAGCCTCCTCCTCTCCAACCATGGCGCCGTCTGCTGCGCCCCTCTCATGGAAGAGGCGGTGGAAGAGGCTATGAACCTGGAGGTCCGGGCCCGCGAAGTCGTCGATAACGCCTATGCCTCCCTGCGGCGGAAAACACTTCCCCGGTCTCTTAATCCTCTCCTGATAGCCGCCTATGGGGATGCCCGTCATTATCGGGAAGAGAGGGAACAGAGGATACTCTATTCCAGGGACGGGAGAGATCTTCCCGGTCCGGTGAGGGAAATTTTCTCCCTCTATCCCTCCGTGGAAACGGTCATTCACTCCCGGCGGCCCTATACCAGGGCCTACTCCGACACAGGGCTGACACTCAGGCCACTTCTGGATGACATGGCCCAGATCATAGGAATCAATGCTCCGGTTCTGAATGGAAGGACGGGCTCGGGCATCAGAAAGAAGAAGAACCGGGCGGCCTTCTTCATTCCCAAGGACGGGGCTTACTGCCTGGGAAAGGACGGGGAGGACGCCCGGGCGGTCCAGGCTGTGCTGGAAAAGTCCTCCCGCTGCGCCATCGAATCGGAAATCCTGGGCGGAGGATATGTTATCTCCCTTCCCGAAAGGATTCTTATGCGGCGGATGTATCTCCGGAAATATGCTCTCCTGGGTCCTTCCCTTCAATCCACCTGATCAGAGGCAGGAGGGGATATCCTCCCAGCATGTGGTGTACCGGGGTGACAGATAGTCCCGGTTCATCAGATCCGCCTTGCTTTTCATCCCCGTAGCGCCGCTGACCAGGGCCATCCGGCCGAAACGCGAGACAACCTCCTGCTGAGCCAGGGACAGGCGTCTCTTCCTCTCCTCGGAAACGCGGAACTCCTCGGAACAGAAAAGATCCCCCTCCAGGCCGTCTGCCGGTTCCAGCCCGCCCAGATTGACCGCCGTGCGGATATAGGGTAACCCGGGACGGAAAACCTCCTCCATGGCGTCGATGGCGGCCTTGATTATATCCGGTGGATAAGCCAAAGGCCTGCTCAGCACCAAGCCCTTGTAACTCTGGCTGTAGTTCTCCTTAAACCGGTTGGTGTTCATGGAGACCGAAATCAGGGAGCAGACCGCCTTCTCCCCGGCCAGCTTGGCCGCCGCCGACTGGGCGTGCCGGGCCATGGCCTGCCGCATCTGGGAGAGGGTGGTCAGGGGCGTTCTGGCCGTAATCCCGCTTACGATCTCCTTGCGGGGGGGCGGGGCCAGCTCTGCGGAGATGACAGACCGGCCCCGCAGTTCCCAGAGTGTATAGAGGGTGACCACTGTCAGGTGCTTCTTCACCCACCAGTCCTCAAGATTCCGGAACTCCAGGGCCGTGGTTATCCCCCGGGAGCCGAGAAAATCCGCCTTGCGCCTCCCGATTCCCCACAGGGAGTGGACCGGGGTCTCCCTTAGAATCTCCTCCTCCTTCTCCGGGGAGAGAAGGAAGAATCCCCCCTCCCTCTTGCTGTGCCTTTCAGCCACCTTGGCCAGGGTCTTGCTCCTCCCCAGGCCCAGGGAGACGGGAATCCCCGTGCATCTCTCCACCTCACTCCGGAGAGAAGCGGCCAGCCGCTCCAGTCCCTCCCGTTTCTGATCCTCCTCGAAGAAGAGAAAGGCCTCGTCGATGGAGTAGATTTCAAGGCGGGGAACATGGCGGCGAACAATATCCATCACCCGGTTGGATATATCCTGGTAGAGGGCATAGTTGGAGGAGAAGACCTCCGCGTTCACACTTTCGAGGAATTCCCGGTTCTGATGGTAGGGAGCCCCCCGGGCGATGCCCATGCGCTTGGCCTCCGCCGACTGGGCGACGATGCACCCGTCGTTATTGCTCAACACCACGATGGGCCGTCCCTTCAGGTCGGGCCGGAACACCCTCTCGCAGGAGGCGTAAAAACTGTTGCAGTCGATCAGGCCTATCATCTCTCCCCGGCCCCCTCCGGCCCCGCCCAGCGCCCCCGGAAGGGCTTGATGCAGAAGGTCACCACGCCGAAGCAGAAAAATTCCTCCTCCCCCCGGAATTCGATATCTTCGTAATCGGCATGGGCCGCCCTGAGCACCACCTCGCCCCTGTCCGTACGGATGAGGGTCTTCACTGTAAAGTTCCCGTCCACCGCCGCCACGATCACATCTCCGCTGCGGGGCGTCAGGGAGCGGTCCACCACCAGAATGTCCCCGGGAAAGATCCCCTTTCCCTCCATGGACTGCCCCGAGACCCGCAGGCAGTAGGTGGCGCTTCGGTTCCGCACCAGAAGCTCATTGAAATCCAGGCCCTCCTCCCGATAATCCGCAGCGGGGGAGGGGAAGCCGCACTTGACCGATTCGGAGAAAAGGGGGATTGGGGGGAGAGATCGTTTTACATTAACCATACTATACATATGTATAGTATCGAGTTCTTTAAAAGTCAAGAGAAAACCGCCCTCTTCCGGATGAATGGATGATTTCGCCCCTTCCTTTACCTCAAAAGGGTAATTGCCCCCAAAAGGGGGTATAATAGTAGTAATGTGACAAAATGGTGAACATTTCCATAAAAGCGATAAGGGAGTAAAAGAATGACATTCCCCGGGAAAAGAGTTATTTCAGCAGGTTTTCTGCTCCTGTTTATAGTGTTCCAGGCTCCCTGCCAGAATCTGGAAGCGGAATTTTACGCAGGGCCCACCCTGTCCATTCCCCTCGGCCCCGTGGTCGACGGGGATCTGCCCCTCTTCTCCCTGGGGGGAGGCATGGCCCTCCGGGGAGATATTTCCCCTTCCTCCCTGCCCCTGTTTTTTCTCAGCCCCGCCCTTGATGCGGATTACATGCCCCTGAACGGAGCGGGCTCCGCCATGACCATGATAGCCCCGGGGCTCTCCCTGGGCATCCGTTACGAAGCGGCTCCCCGTCTGGTGTTCAAGGCATTCGGAGGGGGCGGCCTCTATTACGGGATGAGCGAACCGGGGAATGTGTCCAATCCCTTCATCGCCGGGGGAGGGGAGATCGACCTGAAGCTGAATCCCTCCCTCTCCCTGGGACTGGGTGGCCGTTACCGCCTCATGACCACGCCCTCCGGCTCCCTTTACGAGGGGATTTCCCTCAATCTGGGGGTAGGGATGGATCTGAGGGCGAAGCGGAAGACCCGGGGCATGGAAGTCTTTCCCCTGCTCAATCCGATCTTTCCCCTCTTCTTCACCTACTATGACGACAATCCGGCGGGGACGGTCACGGTCAGAAACGGGGAATCCCTCCGCTATGACAATGTGACAGTAAGCTTCCACGCCAACCAGTACATGGACGGGTACAAGGTCAGCGGAACCGTGAAAAGCCTCAGGCCGGGGGAAGAGATCAGTCTCCCCGTTTACGCCCTGTTCAACGATTCCATCTTCCGTGTGACCGAAGGAACCAAGGTGGCCGGGGATTTTCTCGTCACCTACGAGGTCCTGGGCAAGGAATTCAGCCAGAGTTTTCCCGTCACCGTGGAGATAAATAACCGCAATGCCATGACCTGGGACGACGACAGAAAGGCGGCCTCCTTCGTTACCGCCAAGGATCCCGCGGTCCTGGGGTTCTCTAAGAACACCGTGTCTCTTATCCGGTCCGACTATGCTCCCCCCATTTCGGAGAACTTCCGCACCGCCCTGGCCCTGTTCCAGACCATGTCCGTCTACGGCATAGGATACGCGGTCGATCCGGCCACCCCTTTCACGGCCTACTCCTCCGATCAGCGGGCGGTGGATTTCCTCCAGTTTCCCAATCAGACCCTCTCCTACAAGGCGGGGGACTGCGATGATATCTCCGTTCTCTATGCGGCTCTGCTGGAGGCGGTGGGAATCCCGGCGGCCTTTATCACCACTCCGGGACATATTTTCATCGCCTTCGACATGGGCATAACACCGGAACAGGCGGAGCGGTTCTTTGACCTGGACCGGGACGTGATCCTCCACGAAGACCGGATCTGGATGCCCGTGGAAATCACCCTCGTCAAATCGGGATTCCTCGACGCCTGGAGGCGGGGGGCCCAGGAGTGGAACGAGGCGGTCCGGGCCGAAGCCCAGGGCATCTATCCGGTGCAGGAGGCCTGGCGGACCTACGAACCCGTGGGATTTGTGGAAGCCGGCATGATGGGCCAGTATCCCGCCGGGGAGAAAATTACCCAGAGCTATAACTCAGAGATCGGCGACATTTATGACTACATAAACGGCCCCCGGATAGCCCGGATTCATGCGGCCTGCAAGGAACGGGGACTCTCGGAGGTGGAGACCCTCAACCGGGTCGCCGTCTACTATGCTCAGATGGGCATGCTGGATAAGGCGGAAGGGGAATTCGGAAAGATTCTGCGAAAGGAGAGGCATGTGCCCTCCCTGGTCAACCTGGCCAATATAAAGTACATCCGGGAGGATTACGAAACGGCCCTGATCCTCTATAAGGAGGCTTCCGCCCTCAAACCGAACAATGGAAAAATCCTGTTCCGCACCATCGATCTGCTCTATAACCAGAGCCGTTACGACGAGGCGGAGAGTTATCTGGCCTTGCTGCGGCAGGAGGATCCCGAGCTGGCCACCACGGTCCTGGCACGCTACGGCGGTGGAACCGATGCGACACGCGCTTCGGACGGATCGGTGATAAGCCTGGACGACTGGGAGGAGGATGAGTAATGGAAAAAACAGGTAAATGGATTGTTGCCCTATTGACCGTGCTGGGGTTTTTCTCCTGTTCCAATCCCGTGGATATAGTAGAGGCTGTGACCGAAGTGGTTATGGCAGCCAACAGCCGGTATATTGAGGTGGTTTCCCTTTCGCCGGAGCCGAGCGAGGAAATCTATGCCTCCGATATCATCGCTGTGAATTTCGACAGGGATATCGATCCGAACAGTTTTAATGGCAATATCATCGTCCGCTATAACGGGGACAGCGAGGGAACCAACCGGGTCACGGGGGAATGGGAAATCGAGTATGATTCCACCCTGAGACGATTGACCATAGACGCGGATCCCTGGCTTTCCTCGGGGAAAACCGTAACGGTTACCATAGGGAATATCAAGGCCGCGGACAGCAGTGAATTGCTGGAGCCGGTGGAGTGGTCATTCTCTACGAATAATCGGGCCGCCTTCAATCTGACCATTGACGCCGAATATGCCAACGGCGCTAATTACACGAACATTCCGGTATCCCTGGAATTCTCTTCTGCAACCAACCTTTATTATTATCTGACATCTAGCCCGATGACCTCCGAAGCAGCGGCTTCGTCCTTTAATCCGTCAACCTGGACATTGGTTAATGATACAGAGATGGCAGATTATTTCTCCTACTCTTCCCAAGGGATTTCCGTGCCTCTCTACCTTTGGGTCTACGAGCCTGGGGGAGCCGGGATACTGTCAACAAACAACACTACGGAAACGGAATATCTGCTAGTTGATTATACCCCTCCCTCCGGGACTTTCAGCTTACCCTCCGTCGCGTACAGCAGTTCCGTAACGGCGGATATGAGCGGTATGTCGGACAATGTTTCCGGAATCGCCAAATATGAGTTCAGTAATGACGGATCAAGTTCATCCTGGACAGAATATCCCGATCCCGGAACGACCGTGGCCATAACGATAAGGGACAATGCCGGTCCCCGCACCGTATACTGCCGTGCTACGGACAATGTGGGCAACGTCATGGCCGGTACCGTCAGCGCCAGCACCAATTACTATTTGCCGGTGAAGATCAGCTTGACCGATATTACCGTGTCCGACGCCGACTTTCTGGCATTGACGGAGCAGTGGTATTGGGCGTTCAGCATAAACGGCAGCGATGCCTTCAGCCGCTCCTCGACCACCCCGCTCAGCTATGGCGTCAGCTCGGCGAAGAAGATCACCTCCGCCGCGGCGGCCTACATCGACAAGATCCGCGTTGATAAAAACTCGGCGATCCCCTATACAACAACCAGATATGTGGATGTCGCCTCATCCCTGGGTACCGTGGTCATGACCGGATATGTGGCCGAGGAGGACGGCAAGATAGATCAGATTACCGATACGAATTGGGTTTATTATCTTTCCACAAATGCGAGGACCTTGAGCCTGAGCACCGATCCCGGATCGCCGGCGACCGGGTCATACGCCTTGACCGCGGATACCCTTTCCGGGATATCCATAGGCATCGATTACTGGGCCACCGTGGAGTACGCCGCAACCGGTCCCTGAAACCCTTGATTCCTTCCCCTTAATCCGCTAAAATGGGCTGATTCAATTTTGCACCCGTTTGGGTTAAGAGGAACACAATGTACAAAGCTGTTGATCCCAGAGTGAATTTTCCTGCCATGGAAGAGGGCATACTCAAATTCTGGGAAGAAGAGAAAATCTTTGAAAAATCCCTGGAAACGCGGAAGGGGAAGGAGGACTTCGTCTTTTACGACGGCCCTCCCTTTGCGACCGGACTGCCCCATTACGGGCACATTCTGGCGGGGACCATTAAGGATGTGATTCCCCGTTACCAGACGATGAAGGGCAAACACGTCTCCCGCCGCTTCGGCTGGGACTGCCACGGCCTGCCCGTTGAATACGAGATGGAGAAGCAGCTGGGCATCTCCGGCAAGACTCAGATAGAAAACTACGGGGTGGCCAATTTCAACGAGATGTGCCGCTCCATCGTCCTCCGCTATACAAACGAATGGCGCAATATCATCACCCGCACCGGCCGGTGGGTCGACTTCGACCACGACTACAAGACCATGGAGCCGGACTACATGGAATCCATCTGGTGGGTGGTCAAGCGCCTCTGGGAGCTGGGGCTCGTCTACGAAGGTCACTACATTCTTCCCTACTGCCCCCGCTGTTCCACCGTACTCAGTAACCACGAGCTGAATCTGGGCGGCTATAAGGACGTCCATGATCCGGCCATTACGGTGAGGTTCAAGGTGAAAGGGGAGGCCGATACCTATCTTCTGGCCTGGACCACCACCCCCTGGACGCTGCCCTCGAACCTGGCCGTCTGCATGGGGCCGGACATCGACTACGTGAAGATCAAGGACGGGGAGGAGTATTACATCCTCGCCGAATCCCGCCTCTCCGCCTACTACAAGAGGGAAGAGGAATATGAGATCGTGGAGAGGAAAAAGGGTTCCCAATGGCTCGGCCTCAAATACGAGCCTCTGTTCAACTACTTCGCCGACAGGGCGGAGCAGGGGGCCTTCCAGGTGTACAACGGGGACCACGTCACCACCGAGGACGGAACGGGCATCGTGCACACCGCCTCCGGCTTCGGAGAAGAGG
>QKAI01000139.1 GCA_003246505.1 Spirochaetaceae bacterium
GCCTTCGGGCCCCCTCCCGGTCCCCCCGGGAGACGCACTCCCGCAGGGCCCGCTCCCGGCGGTAAGCCTCGTCTATGGCGGCCCGGTCCATGCGGTTCTCTTCGTCCAGGGCGGGATTATGGATCTCCTGCATGGCCCCAGTATAGTCTATTCCCTCCCCTTTCGCCATCCCAGGTCGGGGATGGCCTCCCACCGCTCCTTCAGGGTGAAGACGGCCCGCTTGGGCTGCCTCTCCCGGGTAAAGAGACCCTTTTTATTGCCCTGAACCCGGATGATGCCCTGGGCGGTGGCGAAGTCGGCGAAATTCCAGGCCTGTTCCCCCACCACCTGGGGGAAGCGGTCGAAAACGGCATGGTTGGCCCGGTAGTACCTGTCCTGATACTCCTCGGTGAACATGACCGTCCCCGTATCGTGGAGGCCCGCCACCGTGTCGGCGCCGTACTCCGTGAAGATGATCGGTTTGTCCGGGTGGTGGGCCTTCCAGTATTCCAGTTCCGCCGCCAGGGCTTCCATGGCCTTCTCCAGCCGGGCCCCTCCGGAGAAGTACCAGCCGTAGTAGCGGTTGAGGCAGATCACGTCGGTCAGGGGGGCCACCAGGTCCGGAGAGGGACCCCGGCTCTGCATGAGGACGCAGGTGGCGGGTCTTTTCTGGGGATCCAGATCCCGGGCCAGATCCAGAAGGGGGCCGAAGTACTCCGCCGCCCCCGCCGCCCAGGACTCGGGCTCGTTCCCCACGGACCACATGACCACCGAGGGATGGTTCTTGTCCCGGCGGATCATCTCCCCGATCACCTCCCGGTGGTGTTCCGCCGTCCTCATGGTCTCCCAGGTTTTGGGCCGTTCCCCGCCCCCCCCGGAGAAGAGCTCCGCCCCCAAGCCCACCAAGAGCCCCACCGCGGGGACCTCGTCTATGACCAGGATGCCCTCCCGGTCGCAAAGGCGCATGTACTCCTCGGAGTAGCAGTAGTGGCTGGTGCGCAGGGAGTTGCCCCCCATCCATTTGATGAGGCGGATATCCTTGAGGTTCATCACCTCGTCCACCGCCCGGCCCCGGACAGCCGCGTCCTCGTGCTTGCCGAAGCCCTTGAAGTAGACCGGGGCGCCGTTAATGAGGAACTGCCCCTCCCGGACTTCCACCCGCCGCACGCCGAAGGTCTCCCGGTAGAGGTCGCAGAGCCGATTCCCCCGCTTCAGGGTTACCCTGAGGGTGTAGAGATAGGCCCTGCGGGGATTCCAGAGAACCACCTCCTCCCACTCCAGCGTTCCCTCCGGACCCTTCCCGGAGGCCACGGTCCGGCCCTCTTCGTCCAGAATCTCAGCGGATACCTCCTCCTCATGGGAGAGGGCCGCCCCCCCGGCCAGTTCCACCCGGTAACGGGCGGTTCCCCGGCTCCCCCGGTAGTCGGAGAGGACGGTGATGTCCCTGATGCGCCTCCGGGGGACCCGGTAGATGATGACGTGGCGCTGCAGGCCGGCGTAGTTGAAGAAATCGAAGTTGGGGGTGTTGGTCCTTTCCTCTTCGTTGTAATTGCCCACGGGGAGGGTGGTGTAGTCCAGAATATTGCACAGGGCCACGGTCAGCCGGTTCGTCCCTTCCCCGACAAGGGCGGTGATATCCGCCTCGAAGGGGGTGAAGCCGCCCCGGTGCTCCGCCACCGGCTTTCCGTTCAGAAGGACCCGGGCCTGATGGGTGGCGCTGCCGAAGCGGAGAATCAGGGCCTCCTCCTCCCCGGGAAGGGGGATGGTGAAATCCCTCTCGTACCAGACCCAGCCGCAGAACTCCCGGTCCGCCTGATCCTCGAACAGATCGTTCCAGGCGGAGGGGACCGGCATGGAAAGAACTGCCCCCCCGGGACCGCCTGAATCCCGGCCCTCCTTCCTGTCAAAGCTGAATCGCCAGATCCCGTCCAGGGAGTGTATGGTTCGCGTTTCCGATTCCAGGGGATAAAGCATGGGGTACCGTCCTTTCTTTTTTCCCAGCTTACGTCCCCCCCGCCGATCCATGGGGGATTATCGGGGACGGAAAGGGATAAAATTGACATTTTATCCCCCGCCCCGGGGAGAGGAAGTATTTGTCATAACCCCGATTCGGAGGTATCATGGGACCCGGGGGACGCAATGACCGATTTCGGAAAAGTGGAAACCTATTACGGTAAATTCGATGAATGGAACAGGACCTTCACCTCCGAGGGAAGCCTGGAGTTTCTCATCACCCTGGACATCATAAAAAAGTATACCCGCCGGGGGGACCGGGTGCTGGATCTGGGGGGAGGGCCGGGGCGGTATACCCTGGAACTGGCCCTGAGCGGACGGATCATGTCCCTGGGGGATATCTCCCCGGAGCTGGTCTCCCAGGCGGAGGAGAAGACGGTGGGGACGGAGAACGTGGCCTCCCTGGACGTGGTGAACGCCCTGGATCTGAGCCTCTACGGGGAGGGGGCCTTCGACGCGGTCCTGTGCCTGGGGCCTTTCTACCATCTGACCGGAGAGGGGGAGATAGAGAAAGCCCTGGGGGAGATCTCCCGGATCCTCAGGCCGGAGGGATTGCTCATCGCCGCCTTCATCCCCCTCCTGTCGGGCACGGCGGGCATCATGGAAAGATCCGTTTACGCCCCGAAGCACGTGGACCGGAAAAACCTGCTCGAGACCTTCCGAACGGGATGTTTCCACAACAACTCCCCCGGCGGATTCCAGGAGGGGCGGTATCTCTCCTCGGACCGGATGGAGAGACTCATGGGGGAGGGGGGATTCGAGAAAATCCTCCTCCGTTCCGTCCGGGGGCTGGGATACCGGCTGGAAAAGGGCATACTGGCCAAGCAGGAGGACGACCCCGCCCTCTACGAAACGATTATGGGGATCATTGAAGAAACCGCCGGGGAGAGGGATATCGTCAATACCTGCGGCCATGCCCTGTACATAGGAAAGAAGAAAGGAGAGACGGGAAAATGAAAATCATTGATGCCCACGCCCATATCGTCCAGGTGATCGCCGGCTTCGGCTCCCAGGGGGAGCTCCGGCCCCTGGGCGGGGGAAAGGCGGTGCACGCCAGCGGCCAGGTCATAGACATGATCCCCCCGGAGCTGGGAGAATACGATGTGACCCCTGAGAAGGTCATCGAGCTGATGGACGCCCAGGGCGTGGAGAAGGCCGTCCTCCTCCAGGGGAACTACTTCGGCTTCCAGAACGAGTATACCCACAGGGCCATGGAGAAGTACCCCGACCGCTTTACCGGGGCGGCCACCTACGACCCCTTCTGCGTGAATCTGGACAGGATAAGGGAACATCTTTTTGACGATCTGGGCTTCAGGATCGTCAAATTCGAAGTGAGCAACGGCTCCGGACTCATGAGTTACCATCCGCCGCTGCCCCTGGACGGGGAGATCATGGACGAGGCCTACGCCTACGCCGCCGGCAAGGGGCATACCTTCGTGATCGATATCGGCCGGACGGGGAATCCCTGCTGGCAGGTGGACGCCCTGAGAAGGGCCATCCTGCGCTATCCGCAGATGAAATTCGTGGTCTGCCATCTCCTGGCCCCCTTTCAGAAGGACGAAGCGGCCCTGACCGAGGGCCTCGGGAAACTCAATCTGCCCAACGTCTGGTTCGATCTGGCCGCCCTGCCCGCCAACCAGAGGCCCGAGGCCTATCCTTACGAACACGCCCGGCACTATCTGAGGATAGGCAAGCGGATTCTGGGGGCGGACCGGATGATGTTCGGATCGGACCTTCCCTCCACCCTCTGCCGGGACAGCTACCGCCATCTGGTGGATTACGCCCTGGAGAGCGACGTCTTCACCGATTCGGAGAAGGAGCTGGTCTTTTACAAAACGGCACGGGAGATCTATTTTGGAGAATGAGGCCGAACCGGAGATAACCATCCGCCCCCTGTCCGGTGAGAACCGCTCCGACTGGCTGGATTTCTTTGACAACCGGGCCTTTGAGGATCACCGGGACTGGAAGACCTGCTACTGCACCTTCTTCCACTATCCCCGGGACGAGGCCTATCGGGGGGCTTCCCGCCGGAAAAGGGATTACGCCCTCTGGCTTCTGGAGCAGGGGAAAATGGGGGGGTACCTCGCCTACCGGGGAGACCGGGCCGTGGGATTCTGCAACGCCGACCTCCGGGAGAACTATCCGAGGCTGAAGGGGGGCGGTCCGGGGAAGGTCCTTTCGGTGGTGTGCTTCATCATCGCGAAGGAGGAGCGGGGCAAGGGCGTCGCCACCCGCCTTCTGGAGAGGGTTATCGAGGACGGGAAGGCCCGCAAACTGGATATGGTCGAGGCCTATCCGGTAGAGGGGAAATCGGAGTACGGCCACTTCCACGGCCCCCCGGGGCTCTACGGGAAGTTCGGATTCACCGAGGAGAAGACCCGATCGGGCCGGGTGATGAGAAAATATCTGGATTCGGGGATCATCCTCAGGACCGAACGGCTCATCCTGCGCTTTCAGAGAGAGTCTGACGTGCCCTTCCTCGTACGCCTGTGGACCGACGAAGAGGTCACCCGGTACGTGGGCGGCCCCCGGGACCGGAAGAAAATGGAAGAGGTTTTTAGGGGGATCGCCCGGAATCCCAGGGAAGAGGAGTACGACCTGTGGCCCCTGGAAGTGGCGGAGACAGGCGAACTGGCCGGTTACGCCGGCCTGATTCCCAAGGAGATAGGGGGAGAAGCCTGTATGGAGCTCAACTACTACCTGGCAGGGGAATTCCGGGGACGGGGATACGCCGGGGAGATCGCCCGGGCCCTGGTGGACTACGGACTGGGGGAGAAGGGCCTCCGGGGCATCGCGGCGGTTATCGATCCCAATAACCGGGCCTCCGCGGAGGTGGCCCGGAAGTGCTCCCTGACTTTCCGGTTCCGGGAGAACCGGGGGGGCGGGGAGAAGGATATCTACGCCGTCGGGGAGATCAGTTCCGGGACATAGCCCTTCGGACCGCTTCCTGCGCTTCCTCCCGGGCGGCTATAACCGCGTCGCACCAGCGGTCGAACTCCCGGTCCTCCTTCTGAAGCTCCCTGTGGGAGAGGACGTGGTCCACCGTCTCCCGAACCCCCTGGTCGAAGCGTATGGATGGGGTAAATCCCGGCACGAGCCGCTTGAGCTTCCCGTTGTCAAAGACGACCGTATTGGATTTGTCCCCGATCAGTCCCCCGGTGAAGTCGTAGTCGCCGCAGGCGGCCAGGAATTCGCTGGAGACATGGACCGCCTTCAGTTCCCGCCCCAGGGCGGCGGCGATGGAGAGGTAGATCCGGTCCCAGGTCAGGCTCTCGTCGCTGGTGATCTGCACCGACTCCCCCAGGGCGTGCACATTCCCCAGAAGGCCGATG
Organism: Spirochaetaceae bacterium; assembly: GCA_003246505.1. Classification (GTDB taxonomy): domain Bacteria; phylum Spirochaetota; class Spirochaetia; order DSM-2461; family DSM-2461; genus SZUA-368. The sequence continues at coordinate 5,325 of QKAI01000139.1, forward strand.
AAGGCCCGGGCGAAATCCCTGTTGTGGGTCATGGTCCAGAGGGAGCTCCCGTCCCCGTGGATGATGACCCTCTTCCCTTCCAGAATCCGTTTGGCCACCTGCCAGCTGCCGTTGCGGCCGTGCACTCCCAGGGGGATGGACCGCTCGTCGTAGGTGTGGCTGGGGCGGATGATGGTCACGGGAAATCCCTGTTCCCGGTACCGCTTCATCAGGTAGTCCTCGCAGGCGATTTTGTTGCGGGAGTACTCCCAGTAGGGGTTGGACAGGGGGGTCCCCTCGGTTATCCGGTAGTCGGAAAGGGGTTTCTGGTAGGTCGAGGCGGAGCTGATGAAGAGGAACTGGCCGGTCCTCCCCGCGAATAGCTCGTAATCCCGTTCCAGCTGCTCCGGCACGAAGGCGATGAAGTCCGCCACCGCGTCGAAGGTCAGGTCCCCCAGGAGCTTCTTCACCCCCGCCCTGTCGTTGATGTCCACGGTCAGGGGGTGGTAGTTCTTCCCGGAGAAGAGGGCCCGGTTGCCCCTGTTGATCAGATAGAGTTCATGGCCCTCCTCCAGGAGCTGCCTGGAAATAGCCGTGCTGATGGTTCCCGTACCGCCGATGAAAAGTATGCGCATGGATCGCCTCCCGGGAAAAGTATAGCATGGATTTTCCCGGGGAGATTCGTAATTCCCATGAAATATGATTATACTGGAGGGGACGGGAGGTCGGCATATGATAGGGGAGAGGGATTACTGCCTTTTCGAGGTTTCCGGGGAGGAGCTGCGTTTTTTCCGGTGCACCGGCGGCGAACGGGGAGAGACGGGAAGGGTGAAAGTGGAATGGCACTACATAGCGGCCCGGTTCCTGCCCGGCGAGCTCCCCGGGGAAGGGGAGATCGAGAACGCCATAAATTTCATAGAGGACGAACTCATGAAGGATCCGGGGCTGGTCAATGGGGAGGATCTGAACCTCTACACCCGTGATAGGGGGCTGGCCGGCCTGCTGGGAGCCGATGGGAGCCGCCGTGAATTTTCCCGGGAGGATATAGAAGAGGATTTTACCGATTACGCCCTTATATCCATGGGAAGATCTCCCCTGCTGGTGGGACGGGAGATGGACAGGGAGAGGTATGCCGCCCTTCTGGTGGTCAGGGAAATTCTGAACCATTTGAAATTCGAACGGCTTATCCTGGATCTTTAGCTCTCCCCACCCCTTGAGGGCAGGTTCCGGGGCCAGTAGAAAGTATTTATCGCAAAAAAACGATAAAAATGTTGACATCCCTCTTTCCCGGTCGTATATTTGTTTTATCGTAAATATACGATTGAGGTGATCCATGAAACCGTTAGATATGAAAAGCTGCTGCTCCCTCGGTTTATCCGGGGAGGAGGAGTCCAGGCTTCAGAAAATGGCCCACGCCCTGGGAAATCCTATCCGCTTTGAGATTCTGAAATTCCTTCTCACCCATCCCGGATGCATAACCGGGGATATTGTTGATGTCCTTCCCATCGCCCAGTCCACCACGAGCCAGCACCTGAAGGTGTTGAAGGAGGCCGGCTGGATAGAGGGGAATGTTTCCGGCACGGCGGTGAACTACTGCCTTAAGAACGGGGACATCGACTGGTTCCAGGATGCCCTGAGGGATCTGCTGAAGAAATAATTCTTCGGGGATCATATCTCTGACAAAGGAGAAAATTATGAAACAGATATACGAGATAGTATCATTTATGCTGGCCGCCCTCGGAAAGTCCTGGCCCTTTCTGGTCCTTTCCATCCCCCTCTCCGTGGCGGTGAATCTTTCCGGCGCCGGGAAGAGGGTGGGCGCCCTGATAGGCAGGCGCCCCGCCGTTTCCATACTCCTGGCCACGCTTTTGGGCGCTCTGAGCCCCCTCTGCTCCTGCACTGTCATTCCGGTTATCTTCGGCCTGCTCACGGCGGGAGTTCCCCTGGGACCGGTCATGGCCTTCTGGATAGCCTCCCCCTCCATGGACCCGGAAATCTTCTTTCTATCCGTCACCACGCTGGGCTGGAATCTTGCCGTCTGGCGCCTTGTCTCCACCTTTCTTCTGAGCCTGGGAGCCGGTTTCGCCGCTCATTTGCTGGTGCGCCGGGGCTATTTCGCCGGGGGTATACTCAGGGACCGGCCCTCCCTGGAGACGGTAAGCATCCGATCCCTCCTGCGGTCGCGCCCGGGGAGGGTCCGGACCGAGAATGGGGCGGAAGGGTGCGGCTGCGCTTCCTCCGCCGTCGGGGAGGCGCACTGCTGCTCCTCCGCCCCTGCGGAACCTTTAGAGGAGCCGGTGCTCTGCTGCTCCGACGGGGAGAAGGGAAGCGACTCCCTTGGGAAGCGTATCCTCAGAGAATCGGGGAAGTCCCTGCTTTTCGTCGGGAAATTCCTCCTCATAGCCTATCTGCTGGAAGCCCTGATAAGTCTTTATGTGCCTCAGAAGTGGATCATGGCGGCCCTGGGCGGAAAGGGGGCCCTCGCAGTGGGTGTGTCCACCCTTTTCGGACTTCCCTTCTATACGAGTAATCTGGCTGCCCTGGGCCTTCTGGGGGGACTGCTGGAGAAGGGGATGGTGCCCGCCGCCGCCCTGGCCTTTCTGATCAGCGGACCCACCACGACCTTGCCCGCCATGTCGGCGGTCTTCGGCATCGCGAAGCCCCGGGTGTTCCGTTTCTATCTGGCCGTTTCCTTTCTGGGTGCCCTCGCCTTCGGCGGACTCTACCTTATCGCGGGGGCGTAGGAGGGCGGGGCGGCTGTACATTTTTGTAAAAAAGTGATTTCATTGCGGAGCCCGGGACGGGACTGCGAGGAGAGGTGCTGTATTATGCTGGAAATGAGGGAGATCCCCCACGAAGATATGGAAGAGCTTCTGGATATGATGAGAGAAAGGTCTCGCTGGTTGGAGGAAACGGGCCGGCCCATGTGGAATCCGGACTATCTGAGGCGAGAGGTCTTCCTGGAAAAATACCACAACCCCCGATGCTTTCTGGCCCGGGAGGGGAATGAGAATGTGGGGGGCTTCGCCCTCACAGAGAGGGCGGACGGATTCTGGGAGAATCATCACCGGGAGGGGGCTGTCTATCTGCACAAGCTTGTGGTGGCCCCCCGATTTTCCGGGCGGGGATATGCCGTCGGGATAATCGGACTGCTTGAAGAACTGCTCCGGGACGAGGGACGGGACATCCTGAGGATAGACTATTACGGGGACCGGGTGAACCTGAAGAAGCTCTACGGGGAGTGCGGATTCGTCGACAGGGAAACCCTAGTCATGCCCGACGGCACGCCCATCTGCCTGGCGGAGAAATCAATCCGCCCCTGAGCCTTCGGGAGAGAAGGATAGGATCCTCTTTTCGATTTCCCCGATGAGATGATCATAAGATCCCTGATCTAATCTCCTTCTGACACTGGTCAGACCAGAAACCATTCACCGATATTAGATAAATGATTTAAATTATATCTATGTCTAAAAAGCAATAAGTACGAATAGATAAAAAAATATTGACATATTTCGATGGCTGACATAAACTGGTCTTACCAGGAGTAGTCATGGAAGAATTCAGGGTTATGGAAATCAGGAAGAATGTCTTCGACAGCAACGACAGGGAGGCGGAAAGGCTCCGGGGGGAACTTCGCGAACAGGGGCTTTTCCTCATGAACCTCATGTCATCCCCCGGCTCGGGCAAGACCACCACCGTTCTCGGAACCCTCGAGAGTAT
>QKAI01000065.1 GCA_003246505.1 Spirochaetaceae bacterium
TCATGGGGGCGCTCCTCTTTTTTCTCCTCCTGGGCATGGGTTTTCCCGGGGAGGGCGTTTTTCTCTCCCCCGCCTCCATGGAGCCCGTGAAGGGGGATGTGCAGAAGGCCTCCGCCCCCTCGCCCCTGGCATCGGACAGGGAGGGCTCCCGGGTCGCTCCCCGACCGGTCCTTCCCTTTCTCGTTTATGACGCGGAGGAAGGGGACACAATCTCCCTGATCGCCTCCCGCTTCTCCCTGGAAGCGGATACCCTCATCAGCCTCAACTCCCTGAATGATCCCCGTGAGATCGGTCCGGGGAAAGATCTTTATATCCCCTCCCAGGACGGGGCGCGTAAGGTCCTTTCCGGGGATATGACCGAGGAGGAGCTGGCGGGGATTTTCTCTCTGGAACGGGAGGACCTGATCCCCCTGGGGGAGGGGGCCTATTTTCTGCCCGGGGTGAAGCCGGACAGGGAGAGCATCAGCCGCTTCTGGGGTGAATTCTTCTGCTATCCCCTGAATTCCGCCGTTCTGGGGGAGTACGGAAAGGGCACCGACGAACTGACCGGCCTTCCCCTGGCCAAGCAGGTGCTGGACTGTCAGGCCTACGCCGGACAGGGGGTCGTGGCCATAGGGGACGGGGTCATAACAAAGGAAGGGTTCCACGGGACCTATGGCTGGTACATGATCGTGAACCACAGGGGAGGGTATCAGTCCCTCTATGCCCATCTGCAGTCCTTCGAGGCGCCGGAGGGCGGCAGGGTGCGGAGGGGCGATCTGATCGCCCGGGCGGGCGACAGCGGCCATACACCGGGGAATATTCTCTTCTTCTCCCTCTTCCGGGAGGGGAAAACGGTCAATCCCAAGGACTATCTATACTAGGGTCAGGCTCCGTAACGATCCAGAATCGCCTGAATCGTCCCGTCCTGCCACATCTCCCTCAGCACCAGATCCAGATCATCGATAAGGCCTACGAAGGGCGACTTGCGGCCCATGAGCAGATGAAAGGAGCTCTCCTCGGCCACTCCCCCCGTTTCTTCGATCGTATCGGACAGCCCCAGGGTTTCCAGGTTCGCCCGGACTATGCTGGGTTCCTCAATAATGAGGTCCCCCCGCTTCGCCGCAAGCATGCGGTACATCCCATCCACGCTCCGGGCGTATTCCACGGGGATGCCCCTGCTTTCCACATTCCCGTTGACCCACTGGTTCCCTATGTAGGAAATGACCGTGAACCCCTTCTGCCGGATCTGGTCCAGACCGGTAATGCTGTCCATCTCTTCCCTCCGGCCGTGCCCCCCGTAGGTAAAGATGAGTCTTTTCTTTATCCAGACAGGGGTCGGGACCGGTTCGGCATAGACCTCCCTGTCCGGCGTGGGAATGGTCAGAAACATGTCGTAATCCCCCTGCTGGACCAACTGCTGGCAGCGGGCCCAGGGATAGAGGGAGATGATCAGGGGAATATGAAGACGATTTTCAAAGGCCTCTTTGGTAATGTCATAGAGAAAACCGGCGTACTCCCCCTTCCCGTCGATATAATTTGCCGGAGCATAGTCGGTGAAGACCCACTTTACCGGCTCGGCGTGAAGGAGAAGGGGAATCAGGAAAAACAGGGGGATCAGGCCCCGTGGCACTTCTTGTACTTCTTGCCGCTGCCGCAGGGACAGAGATCGTTCCGTCCCACCTTGGGCTCGGTCCTTTTCACCTGCACCCGGGCCGGTCCCGCTTCGCTGCGTTCCATATTCTTGGGCGCCGGTCCCAGGCCGGATCCCATGGAGTTGTGGGAGGCGGTAATGTTCCGGGGCCCCGCCGGTCGGCTGCGGTCCGTATCCCGGCGGATGATTACACGGAAAATCTTGCGGGATATGGAGATACGCATATCGTCGATCATCTCTTCGAAAATGGCGAATCCCTCGTTCTTATACTCCACCAGGGGGTTTTTCTGGGCATAGGAGCGAAGGGAGACAGCCTCTCGCAGGGCTTCCAGGTTCTCCAGATGCTCCTGCCACTTCTTATCCAGCTGCCTCAGATACTCCGCCCGGATGAACCAGTTGAGCTGCTCCAGTCCGGCCAGGGACTTCTTCTCCTCCAGATCCTTTTTCAGATAGGACTCCAGGGTGCTCTTCATTCCCTCCCCGTCGTCTATGACCAGCTCCCCCCCGGTCTCCCGGTCGAAGTTGAAATTCTCCTTGAGCCTGTTGCTGAGCCGGGTCAGGGCGGCGTCGTCCCCTTCGTTTCTCCGGTCCTTCTTGAAGTCGTCCAGGAGAATATCCAGAATTTCCAGGCCCGTGGCCAGCACCTTCTCGGTCAGATCGGGACTGGTCAGAACCTCGTCCCTCTGCTCGTAGATGAAGGTTCGCTGCTTGTTCAGTACGTCGTCGTAATCCAGGAGGTGCTTCCGGATGTCGTAGTTGCGCTCCTCCACCTTTTTCTGGGCCCGCTCCAGGGAGTTGTTGATCATGGAATGCTGGAGCGGCTCGTCCCCTTCGAAACCGAAGCGCTTCATGGCCGCCTTGAACCGGTCCCCCCCGAAGAGGCGCATGAGGGAGTCGTCCAGGGAGATGTAGAACTGGGAGAATCCCGGGTCACCCTGCCGTCCCGAACGGCCCCGCAGCTGGTTGTCGATACGCCGGGATTCGTGGCGCTCCGAACCGATGACGTAGAGGCCGCCCAGGGCGAGCACCTCCTCATGGTCCTTCCGCCAGTTCTCCGTCTCCGCTGCCAGGGCGGCCTTGAACTCCTCCTCGGTGGCTTCCGTTCCGGCCCTCTTCCGGGCGCGCATCTCCGGGTTCCCCCCCAGCTTGATGTCCGTACCGCGGCCGGCCATGTTGGTGGCTATGGTGACCGATCCCTTGGCCCCCGCCTCGGCGATGATGTGGGCTTCCCGGCTGTGGTTCTTCGCGTTGAGCACCTCGTGGCGCACGCCCTTCTTCGTCAAAAGCTTTGAGATCTGCTCCGACTTCTCCACCGAGACCGTACCCACCAGAATGGGCTGGCCCTTGGCGTTGATCTCCTTGATCTTGTCGCAGATGGCCTCTATCTTGTACTGTTCGTTCAGGTAGATGACATCGTCCGCGTCCTCCCGGTTCACCGGGCGGTTGGTGGGGATGACCACCACGTCTATGTTGTAGATCTTGACGAATTCCTTCGCCTCCGTATCGGCGGTACCGGTCATGCCGGAGATCTTGTCGTACATGCGGAAGAAGTTCTGGAAGGTGATCGTGGCCAGGGTCTGGTTCTTCCGGGCCACCTTGATGTTCTCCTTCGCCTCTATGGCCTGGTGCAGGCCGTCGGAGTAGCGCCTCCCCGTGAGGACGCGGCCGGTGAACTCGTCCACGATCTGGACCTGCCCGTCCTGGATGACGTAGTCCACGTCCAGGTGGAAGAGCTGATGGGCCTTGACCGCCTGGGTCACGTAATGGGTATACTCGAAGTTCTCCTCGTCGAAGAGGGAGCCGGAGATCAGGCCGTTCTTCTGGAGGAGCTCCTCTATATGGTTCATGCCCTCGTCGGTGAACATGACCCGCTTGCTCTTCTCGTCCAGCTTGTAATCCCCCTTGGGCTGTTCCCCGGTGAGGGGGTTGTCCGGGGGGTAGTCGTCCCGATCGGGATCCTTCTCGCACTCCACGAGGCCCTTGACGATTTTGTTGACCTGAAGGAATTTGCTCGTGTCCTCCTCCACGGGGCCCGAAATGATAAGGGGGGTCCGGGCCTCGTCTATAAGGATGGAGTCGATTTCGTCGATGATGGCGTAGTGGTGGTTCTGCTGGGACTTGAGCCGGATGTCCCAGCGCATGTTGTCCCTCAGGTAATCGAAGCCGAATTCGTTATTCGTGCCGTAGGTGATGTCCCGGGAGTACTCCTTCTTCCGGGTCTCCGGATCCATGTTGGAGAGGATGACCCCCACGGTCACCCCCAGGTAGGTAAAGACGGGGCGCATCCAGTTGGCGTCCCGTTCGGCCAGATAGTCGTTGACCGTAACCATGTGGACGCCCTTCCCGTCCAGGGAGTTCAGATAGGCCGGGGCCACGCTGGCCAGGGTTTTGCCTTCCCCCGTCTTGAGCTCCATGATCTTGCCCTGATGGAGGACGATGCCCCCCAGGAGCTGCACGTCGTAGGGCCTCTCCCCCAGGGTCCGCCGGGCCGCTTCCCGCACCAGGGCGAAGGCCTCCGGCAGCAGGTCGTCCAGGGTCTCCCCCGCCTTCAGGCGCTCCCTGAAATTCTCCGTCTGGGCGGGGAAATCCTCCTCCCCCAGACCCATGGCCCAGGACTCCTTCTCGTTCACTCTATGGAGCAGGGGAACCAGCTTTTTCAGGTCCCTTTCGTGCTTTGTTCCGATTACGGTTGTTATAATACTGTCGACTATTCCCATGGTTAAGAATGTACTCCGAATGACGGGAAAGGTCAAATACTAAGGTTGATCCTTTTTCATTTGGTGAGCGAATTGATCAGATCCCCGCTTCGGGGAAAGTTCTCCATCAGTTCCTGTGCCCCGCAGGTCCGGTAGATTTCCGGCTCGAAGGGGGGATTCATCATGGTGGAAAGAAGGGCCCAGCTGCCCCCGGGAACCAGGCGGGACCCCTGGATGCGGTTTCCCTCCACCAGGAAGGAGAGCTCCTCCCCCTTCATGACATCCCCGCCCAGGACCGTCCTTTGCCAGAGGCCCTCCGAGGGATCTCCGGTGAAGAGCTCCACCGGATCGCCCATGAGAAAGAGGTACTGCTCCGGGTAGGGGAGCACGTGGAATTCGGAGAAATCCCTGCCGGAAAGAAGGTAGTATATAAGGGAGACCTCTCCCTTTTTATAATAGAGGCGCCGGAACCATCCCCCTTCGGGAATCAGGGGCTCCAGCCCCAGACGGGCGATGATCTCTTCGGCGGAAGGTCTAACTGCCATGGTCAGTCCAGCCCGGCCAGGATGCGGCGGAGCAGGGCGGCGAATTTCTCCCTCACCATCCGTCCCGCCTCAATTACCTCGTCCTCGGTGATGGGCTGCTCCAGAATCCCCGCGGCCATGTTGCTTATACAGGAGATTCCCAGGACTTCCAGGCCGCAGTGGCCCGCGGCGATCACCTCGGGGACGGTGGACATGCCCACCGCGTCCGCCCCCAGGGTCCGGAGCATGCGGATCTCCGCGGGGGTTTCAAAGCTGGGCCCGGTCATGAAGGCGTAGACGCCCCGCTTCACATCCTCACCCAGCTCCGCCGCGGCGGTGCGGGCCAGTTCGGCCAGGCGGGGGGTGTACACCCGGGACATGTCGGGGAAACGGGGGCCGAAGGAGGAGTCGTTGGGCCCGATGAGGGGATGCCCTCCCCCCATCTTGATATGGTCCTCTATGACCATGAGATCCCCGGGGACAAAGGAGGTGTTCACCCCTCCCGCCGCGTTGGTGACGATGAGCCTTTTCACGCCCAGCTGCCTCATCACCCTCACCGGGAAGACGACGGTCTCCATGGGGTAGCCCTCGTAGTAGTGGAACCGGCCCTGCATGACGATGACCTGTTTCCCCTCCAGCTTCCCCAGAAGGAGCCGCCCCTTGTGGCCGGGAGCGGTGGAACGGGGGAAGTGGGGGATCTCCCCGTAGGGCAGGATCACCGGATCGATGATCTCATCGGCCAGATCGTTAAGCCCCGATCCCAGGATCAGACCCGTCTCCGGGGGCGCCCCTATCCGGTCCCCGATGTACCGGGCCGCTTCTTCATACTGGTTCATGTCCCATCTCCTCCGAGTAAATTATCCATTGTTTCTTTCCCGATTCCTTCGCCCGGTAGAGGGCCGCGTCGGACTGCTTGAGAAGCAAGTCCCCGTTCCGGTCCGCCCGGAGGAAATCGGATATACCTATGGAGCAGCCCAGCCAGCGGTTCCGGGGAAGGGCCCCGTCAAAGCCGTACTGTTCCAGAAGGGAGCCGAATCCCTCCTGCTCCTCCATCTCGTAGAGTATCCGGTCGGCGATAAGGGTGGCGCTCCGGCTGTCCGTCTCCGCCAGGAGGATGACGAATTCATCCCCCCCGTAGCGGAAAAGCCGGTCGCTCTCCCGGCAGGCGTCCCGGAGAAGGCGCCCGAATCTCTCCAGGAGCTTATCCCCCAGCACATGGCCGTAGGCATCGTTGTAATACTTGAAATTGTCCAGATCGATGAAGAGCATGGTGAAGTTGTCCTTCTCCCGCGCCCCGCTGTACCGGCGGGCGAATTCGGCGAGCCTTTCGTCCAGATCCATCCGGTTCCCCATGCCCGTCAGGGGATCGGTGAGGGAGGAGATGGTCAGTTCCCGGTTGGTCTCCTCCAGCTGGCGGTTTTTGGAAAGGATCAGATCCTTCTGCCTCAGCCTTTCCAGGGCGGCGGAGAACTGTCCCGCCAGGATGGTGTAGACCTGCTTCTCCTCGTTTTTCATAGGGGCGGTGCGGGATTCGGCCTGGCAGATGATGAGCCCGCTCAGGATATTCTCCACGTAAACGGGAAGGCAGAACCGCCCCTGCTCCCCGGTGATGAGGTCCCTCTTCTCATCCCCGGACAGGCGGGCGAAGTACTCCAGGGCGCTCCGGTCAGGCTCCTCCTCGATCAGGGAGGAGTGATAGGCCAGGCGGTAGGACCCTTCCAGGCGCTCGTAATAGGAGATGCTGTTCATAAGGGAGCTGGCGAGCAGTTTCTCCATGGTCCTGAGGATGAGCATCTCCCGGTCCTGCCCCCGGGAGATGATGGTCTGTATGCTCCAGAGCAGATTAATTTCGTACATGCTCTTCTTCAGGCGCAGGAATCTCAGATGCTGCTTGAGGGAGAGGGCTATCAGATTCCTGTCCACCGGTTCGCGGAGCCATTTCTGATGGGGTACGGAGAACTCCTCCCCCCTCAGGGCATCCTCCAGGAAGGGGTAGAGATAGCACTGATCCACCAGGGCCCCCTCCACGGCCCTGCGGAGGAGGCGGTCCCTCCCGTCACCCGGCGGGGAGAGGCGCCATTCCAGAATGACAAAGAAGAGACGCCGGTCGGGAAAGACGGAGCGGTTTCCTTCGGCGGCCAGGAGCCGGGAGAATCCGGCGGGATCCCCGTCTCCGTCGGCGAGGTAAGTCAATTCCCTGAGACGGTGCAGTTCCTCCATGGTCTCCCTTTCCCGGCAGGAAAGATCGGTCAGGAGGGAGTGGGCCGTTTCCAGGAAGGAACGGGCCCTCTCGGTCTGAAAGAGAAATAGGGCCAGCTTGCCCAGATCCCTGTACGCCAGGGCGATTTCCCGGAAATTCTCCCCCTTGAGAAGGCCCTCGATACTCCTGCGGTAGTGGTTAAAGGACTTTACCGGATCGTTGATGCTCCTGTAGAACTGACCCATGGTGAAGAGGATCTTGGTCTCCATGGGGGGATAGAATCCCCGGCGGCTGTAATGGAGGGCCTGTCGGAGCCAGCCGACCGTTTCCTCGGCGGAGGAGCGGTTCTTCCACTCCCGAAGCCCCCTTTCCAGGCAGGCCCTGCTCCTGAGGAGGGGGTTCTTTGTTTTTTCCAGCAGGGAAAAAATCCGGTCAAAGGGGGGATCCTCCCCGCTGAGGAGGGCGGGGATGAGATATTTCTCCCGGTTTTCCCTCTCCCCCAGGGTTATGAGCTCCCCCTTTTCCGCCGGGGAAATCCGGGATCCCTCCCCGTCCAGGCTGAACAGGGCGAAGAGCCCGGAGAGGCGGATATCCTTCCTCTTCGTTTTCTGGGAGAGGCTTTTCCGGAAAAAGAGGGCCGCCTGGTCGGTTCTTCCCCGGGCCCGGTATACCTCTCCGGTCAGCCGGTAGGCTTCGGCGGTGAAATCCTTTCTCTGCCACACAAGCCCCAGATTGAGGAGGCTATTGAAGGAGGTGAGGGCCTGATCCTCCAGTTTCAGATTGAGGGATACCCGGCCGTAACCCCGGAAGAGGGAGGCCCTCTCCTCCGTATTCAGATCCAGGGTACCCACCCGGGCCTTGTCGTAAAGGAGGGCGAAATACTGGCTGGCGGCGATACTGTCCCCGAAGAGGGCAAACCGGCGCGCCCGGATCAGACACTCCCCGTCGGAAAAAATCTCCTCCCGCTCCCGGGGCAGGCTCAGGGGGGAGAGGCCGTCCCAATGGAAAATCTCCCCAACCCGCAGAACCCTGACCGGGGGAACCCCCTTCCCGTGGCTGATCCTTTCGGCCAGGCGGGTGTAGAAGGCGTCGCAGAAACGGGAGCGGGTGCCCGCCAGCCGGATATTGACCGATCCGGTTCCCTCCGGCAGCAGGGAGAGGAAGAGGCGGCCCGTGGTCCGGTAGATCATCTCCCGGTCGTAATACTTTTCCATGGGGAGCAGATCCTCCCTCTCCCGGGGCGGCTCATCCAGGAGGTAGGAGGCGGCGATTTCCCCGTAGGCGGGGAGTATCCCCAGTTTTTTCAGATGGGAGAGAAGCTTCTTTCTGTCCCTTCCCGCCCACCGTTCCCGGCACCAGGGCAGAACCGGGGAGAGGGGTTCGGGGGGGTAATCCTCCGAGGAGAGGGTCAGTACCGCCTCAGCCACGTCTTTCCCGGGCCGGAGCCTCCCTTATGCCCTTGCTGTCCAGGAGGTTGACGAAGCGTTTCCTGTCCCCCGGGGTGAGGAGGATCCTCAGGGGTTTGTGGTCCAGGGAGATGAGGATCAGGGACTTCCTCCCCCTCAGATAGTATCCGAGGAGGCTGTCGAAGCGGTGTTCCTCCCGGTTCTCCCGGTAGGGAAGCAGAATTTTCAGCGTCCTTTCGTCATAGACGATGTAGGGGACGGAGTTGTTGTAAATGATGAGGCCCAGAATGAGACCGGCCCCGCCGAGGAAAACCGCCGTGTCCAGGAGGCTGTAATTGATAAACAGGGGACGCATCCCCAGAAAGAGGGGAAGAATGAACAGAAAGTTCAGAATTTTGCTGGCCGTGCTTTTGTGGAAAGTCCCCCGGTTCATTCCCCAATTATAACACAA
>QKAI01000470.1 GCA_003246505.1 Spirochaetaceae bacterium
CACGAAGGAGCAGAGCTCGATATTGTCGTAGCCCACCAGGGAGATGTCCCGGGGAATGGCGATTCCCCTCTGCCCCAGACTTTTCATGAGCACGATCCCCATGATGTCCGTGTGGGAGAAGACCCCGTCGACCCTTCCGATGACCGGGGCCACCGCCTCCCATAGCTCGTCCGACTTTTCCAGATCGTTGACCCCGTCCAGGATGAGCGATTCGTCCGGTTCGATTCCCTCCTCCTCCAGGGCGGCCAGGTAGCCCCTGGTCCGGAGGGAGAATTCCTCCCTTCTGTCCGGCCGGCTCAGACAGAGGATTCTCCTCTTGCCCCTCTCCAGGAGATGGCGCGTGGCCAGGTAGCCCCCCCTCTCGTGGTCGCAGTGGACCGCGTTCACCTCCCCCAGATTCCGGGGGGGGATCTGATGGGAAAAGATGAAGGGGACCCCCTCGGCTTTGAGAAAATCGATGGTGTCCCTGCCGATGGTGGTGCTGAGGATGATGAAGCCGTCCACCTTTTTCCTATTAACGAGGCGCACGATATTGTCCTTGCCGGAGATGAAATTTCTGCCGAAGGTGGTGAGGATGTCCAGGTCCTCCTCCTCCAGCTGGTGGCGGATGTGCCTCAGGAAGGCATTGGTATAGAAATGGGGCTGGTTGTCGTCGGCGTCGTCGTTGAGGATGATCCCAATGGTGCCGGTTCTGCTCGTGTTCAGGCTGCGGGCGTTGGCGTTGTATTCAAATCCCAGTTCCCTCGCTATCCTCTTGATCTCCGCTCCCTTGGAGGGGGAAACCCCGGGCTTTCCGTTCAGGCAGCGGGAGACGGTGGAGTGGGTAACGCCGGCGATCCGGGCAATGTCCTTAATGGTAACGGCCATCAGTCCCCGCAGCTAAAGTTACGGATGAAAGGGAAATAGATCATAACTCCTCCCAATATAATCCGGAAATGCCGGCCTTGTCTATAAAAGAACCCCCATCCGCCGGTACACGTCCTCCCGGGTTCCCGCGAAGGGACCGGGGGTCTCCATCTTGATGGAGCACAGGGCCGCGGCGTAGGAGAGGGCCTCCCCGGGATCGGAGGAAAGCCTCCTGGCCAGATAGGCGGCGAAGGTGGTGTCCCCCCTCCCGGTCCGTCCGGACAGATTTTTCGGATCAAAGGGGGCCCGGTGGATCCGCCCTTCCCGGCACAGGATGACCTCGCTGTTGTGGGTGACCATGACCTCCCCGGCGCCCCAGCCGCACAGAATCCGGGCGGCCTTTTCCCGGTCCGTCTCCCCGGTGAGGATCTCCGCTTCCGCCGCATCGGTCTTGAGCCAGGCCACCAGGGGAAGCAGTTCCCGGGACCGGTCCCAGGGGCGGAAGAGGAGCCTGCCCCCTTCGCTGCACCTCAGGACGCCCTGGGTGTCCAGGGCGACCCTGCCCCTACGGGACAGATCGGCGATGAGATCGTCGGGGATCTCCCCCTTGAAGAGCCCGGCCAGATGGTAGATCCGGCTCTCCCCGGGGGGAAATGAAGCCCCGTCGAAGGGTCCCGCCTGGGCGTCCAGGGTCAGCCGGCGCCTCTCCCTGTCCGGCGAGTCGTAGACGAGGGTGATGCGGGTGGTCCGCTCGTCATCCAGGCGGATGACGTCCACCCCTTCCCGCCTCATTTCATCGAGCAGCGGGTCATCCGCCGGGGCGGCCTTAGTCACCACCCGCACCGTGACGCCGGAGCGGACCGCGGCGAGGGAGGAGAAGTAAACCGCCCCCCCCAGGCTCTCCGTCCGCCGACCCAGATCGATCAGGGTGTCCCGGCAGACGTGTCCCACCATGGTTATATCGTAGTCCATATCCTGTTCCTTAAGGGTAAGGCCGGGAGGAAATCCCCCGGCCGGAGTTTTTTACTGGAGGGTCATCCAGAAGTTTCTCAGATCGTCAAGATGCTGGTAGTTGTAGACCATGTCCACGGACCAGAGGTTCATGGTGGATAGCTCCTGCGTTTCCACGGGCTTCACGTCCGCCCGGGAGGGCCAGGAGCCCCTGACGTGGAAGGGTTTGAACCCGGGGCCGGAACCGTCCGCCTCGCCCCCCATCCAGCGGATGAACAGCTTGGCCGCGTTGACATGCTCCGCCCCGTCGGCCACGTAGATATAGGCCGGATCCAGAATTCCCAGACGGGGGGAGAGATACTCGGCCACATTGATCATGAGCCCCTTGGCGGCGTTGCGCATCTTGCTGGAGGTGGCGATGCCGAAGGGGGGATTCTTCTGACCCGGCGCGCCGACGGCCTCGACGATGTCCGTGTCGGAGGTCATCACGATCAGGTCGTTGGCGGATAGTCTCTTCAGGAACTCATAGCCCGCGTTTTCCGTTCCGTCAAGGACGATATCCTTGCCGAATTCCTTCTTGTAAGAGGCGGCCATGTCCTCCCCGTTCTTGACCATGGTCAGGAAGAGCCCCATGATCTCCGAGTTTTCGATCGGGCTTCGGAGGATGATCTTGCCCTTGTACTCCGGTCGGGTGAGGTCCCACCAGCTGTCCATGGGGCAGGAGTCGTACACCTCCGTATTGTAGAAGATCTGCTTCATCTCGAAGTAGGGGGCGTAGCCGCCTTTCTGATAGTCCGCGGGGGCGGTCTTCATCATATCCGCGGGTATGAACTCCCTGAGCAGGCCGGTCTTGACGAATTCGTTGTACACCGCCCCGTCGGAATCCTTTATGAAGAGCAGGTCCGCGGTTCTGATCCCCGCCTCGTGCTCCCTCTGGTATTTCTCCAGGATTTCCGAATTCCTCATATCGTAGACCACTACCTCCACGCCTGGGTACTGGGCCTCGAAGGTCTCCTTCACATCGTTCAGGCGGCTGGACATGGAATAGACGGTTACGGTCTTCTCTTCCTTCGCCTTCCCGTACAGCTCTTCGGCGCTCAGGTTATCCTTCAGGCCGACCTGGTCCTCCCAGCTGAGCTCCTTCTCCGCCGCGGCCGGCCCGGAGGGCTCCGCCTTTTTGCTGCATCCGGAAAATGCCAGCAGAACCGATGCTCCCAGCAGACAAACTGCCAAAACCTTTGATTTCATCATAAAACACTCCTTGATAATGATGTATACCCTGATCAGAAACCCCTTCCCGAAGGCCTCTGAAAAATCCGATAAGTACCTAGTCTTCGATCGCCCTCAGGACAAGCTTCCCCTGCGCGCTCTCGTAGACATTCATCCGGTTCTGCTTCAGGCCGATCCAGACGGTCTGCCCCACCTCGTACCGCCTCTGGCCTATCTCCTTGGCCATGAGCTGATTGTCGCCCAGTGCCAGCTCCAGGAGGGTCTCCGAACCGGCGGGCAGAAGGGAGGTAACCGGACAGGAGAAGAACCCCTCCATCTCCTTCTGGCTGACCAGGATGTCCTCGGGCCGGATGGCCAGGGTCACCCCGCAGCCGGCGCCCTCCCTTTCAAAAAGGCGGGCCACCCCCCCGTCACGGCCCTTCACGCCCCCGAATTCCAGGGCGCCGAAGTCGCACTCCACCCCCAGCTTGTCCCCGGACAGGCTCTTAAGGGATCCCTTGAGGAAATTGATCTTCGGGTTCCCTATGAACTCGGCGACCCGAAGGGTGGAGGGATTGTTGTAGATCTCCTCCGGGGTGTTGCACTGGGTCAGGACCCCTTCGAAGTAGACCGCGATTTTGGAGGACAGGGTCAGGGCCTCCACCTGGTCGTGGGTCACGTAGATGATGGTGGTGTTCAGATCCTTGTGCAGCCTCTTCAGCTCCGCCCTCATGTCCACCCTCAGCTTGGCGTCCAGGTTGGAGAGGGGCTCGTCAAGAAGGAGGATTTTGGGCTGGGAGACGATGGCCCGGGCGATGGCCACCCGCTGCTGCTGGCCCCCGGAGAGCTCCGAGGGGTAGCGCTCGGCATATTCGCCGATCTGCATTTTCTCCAGGGCGCCGGCCACCTTCTCCCTGATCTCGCTCTTGGCCTCCTTCTTAACGGTTAGGCCGAAGGCGACGTTCTCGAAAACCGTCATGTGGGGCCAGAGGGCATAGCTCTGGAAGACCAGGTTCAGATTCCGTTTGGAGGGGGGGGCGAACTTGCCCTTATCCGGGTCCGCCACGGCCACCCCGTCGATCGTCACCAAGCCGCTCTGGGGATTTTCCAGACCGGAGATGACCCGCAGGGTGGTGGTCTTGCCGCAGCCCGAAGGCCCCAGGAGGGTCATGAAGTCCCCCTGCTCTATCACCAGGTCCACGTCCTTGAGGATGTGCTCCCGGTCGTAATATTTATTCACTTTGCTTAACTCGATTCTGCTCATATCAACCTCCGATTCCTTTGGATATGTCCGCTTTGCTAACCCTTCGGGCTATGAAATTCACTGTAATGATGATGAAGATGATCAACGTGGTGATGGCGTTGGAGAACTGCTCGTACCCCGATTCGGTGTAGGAGTAGGTCAGGGACGTCAGGGTCGAGGTCTCCGGGGTCACCAGGAGCATGATCAGGGCGAGCTCCTTCATGCCGCTTATGAAGATGAGCAGGAAGGCGCTGAAGACGCCCCCCTTGGCCAGGGGGAGGATCAGCCGGACGAAGGATTTCACCCAGGGGGTCCCCTCAATCCTGGCGGCCTCTTCCAGCTCTGTGTTGATCTGCATCATGCTGCTCGTTCCGGAGCGCACCGCGAAGGGCAGGTACTTCACTATGCTGATCAGGACCAGCAGGGCGAAGGTGCCGTAGAGGACGGGGATGAAGAGCTGGGGCTTGGAGAACATGGAGAGGTAGATCGTGCTCATGGCGATGGAGGGGATCAGCATGGGGGTGAAGGAGATCTGCTCTATGAAGCGTCCGCTCAGCTTCTTTCTCCCCCGGGAGATGATGTACCCCAGGAGGACTCCCGCCACGGTGGCGATGAGGGAGACCAGGGTGACCAGGCGCAGGGTGTTGAAGAGGGCCTTCCAGATCCGGGGATTATGGAAGATTCCCGCCTCCCCGTCGGCTATGGCCCCGTTCCCCTCTCCTATCCAGAAATGGAGGGTCAGGTTGTCCAGGCTGTAGACGCCGGGCTGGAGCATCACGCTCTGCAGGACCAGGACGGCCAGGGGCAGGACGACCCCGAAGACCACGAAGGCCATGACGAGGAGGGTGATCACCGGCTTCAGCTTCTTCAGCTTGATGAAGTTCTTGCGGGTGCTCTTGCCCCCGATGGTGGTGAAGCTCTTCCGCTTGCCGATCGCCTTCTGGTTCAGGTAGACCGTAAAGCTGGCCACCAGGATGAGGACGATGCCCAGGGTAAAGGCCTGGGTGGTCATCCTGTTCCGGATATTGGCGTAGATCATGGTGGACAGGGTGTAGTAGTTCACCTTCATCCCCAGGAAGGCGGGCACCCCGAAGGAGCCGATGGCCTTGGAAAAGGTGAGGATGAAGGAGGGGGGTATGGCGGGGATGACCAGGGGAAAGGTGATCTTTCTGAGGATGAGCCCCCGCTTCGCACCGGTGATCTCCGCCATCTCCTCCAGGTCCCCCCCTATGGAGGCCAGGGCGGAGGAGATGAGCAGGAAGGAGAAGACGAAATAGTGCAGGGAGAGGGTGACCACGATGGGGAAGAAGCCGTAGGAGATCCAGTTGGGCGGGCTTATCCCGAAGACGGCCTGGAACATGCCCGGATAGCCTCCGATGCGGTTGTTCTTGAAGATGACCTCCCAGGCCAGGGCCTTGCACCAGGAGGGGACCATGTAGGCCACCACGAGGATGAAGGAGAAGAATTTCTTCATGGGCAGGTCGGTCCGGGAAACGAGCCAGGCGAGGACGCCTCCGATGGTGATGCCCAGGACGGACACGGTCAGGGAGATGAGCAGGGAGTTCATCAGGGGCTTGTAGAACATGGCCTTGCTGATGCTGCTGGCGAAGGTGGCCGACCAGTAGCGCAGGGTGAGGGACCCCTCGGGGAGTCCCGTCTTGGCCGCGTCCCGGAACTGGAGCTGGAAGGTGCTGGAAAGGATCTCCCAAAGGGGCAGGGCCACCAGGTAGAGAAGCAGAATGATGGAGATCACGCTTATAAGGTTCTGGGGGTTCCTGATGTAATTGACCAGGCGGTTCACCTGGAGGGAGAGTTTCCGGCCCCCTCCCCGGGGCAGGGTCATTTCGGCGATCGATCCCATGTCAGTCCTCCTGTTTTTTTCATATTGTTCTTCCTTTTTCATTTTTTATTGATGCCGTCGATTATTTCCGGCAGTTCCAGAAGCGAGCGGACGACGTAATCGGGGCGTAGTTCCCGGGTCTGGTCCCCGTCGCTCGGTCCGGTGAACTCCGACCGGATCTGCACCGACCCCAGAAGCCCCCCGTTCTTCGCTCCCGCCACGTCCCGGGAGAGGGTGTCCCCCACGTAGAGGGTCCGTTCCGCCCGGCAGCCCATCCGGTTCAGCACATCCCGGAAGAGGTACCCGTGGGGCTTCCTGATGCCGTAATCGGAGGAGAGGCCGATCATCTCGAAAAAGTGTCCGATCCCGTACCTTTCCAGGGACTTGTGCACCTGGGTGAAGCTCCCCGTGTTGCTGATGATCCCCATGCGCATGCCCCTCCCCTTAAGAAGTTCGAGCATGGGGGGGGCCTCCTCCCGGCACTTCCGTTCGATCACGTCGGTCTCCCAGAAAAGGGCCAGGTCCTCGCAGCGGTCAAAGATCACCTCCGCCGGAACGGGCAGGCCCTTGAGGATCCAGTCCTTCCAGACCATGGCCGGATGGACCTCGATGAGGGTCTGCTCCCGGAAGTCCCGGTACTCCCCGTACCGCTTCTTCAGATGGATGAAGAAATCCTCCCCGCTCAGGGGGGTGATTTCGGCGAAGGGCATACCCAGAATCGCCTCCATCCTCTCTGCGATGATCTCCGGAACCCCGCCGGAGTAACGGATGTCCTCCAGGGTGCCCCCCATATCAAAAAGAACCGTGTCTACCCGCATAGGCTTCCTTCCTTCAGAATCAGGGAGTCCCAATCCAGGCGCCTCACCTGTTCCACGAACTCCCCCGCGGTCCGGACCCGGCGGGGAAGGCAGATGCCCCCGGTGGCCAGATCGCCGGGCCTGTGGAAATCGGATCCGGAGAGGATAAGCAGCCCCTCCCTCCGGGCCGTCTCCGCGGCCCTTTCGTTCCGGGAATCGTGGCGGGGATTCCCGTTATGAACTTCCAGCCCGTGCACGACCAGGGGATCGGCCAGGGAGCACCCGTCCCGGAAGGGGTGGGCCTGGAAGACCAGGATCCCCTCCTCCGGGGCGACCAGTTCCATGAACTCCCCGATGGTCAGGCGGTTCGCGAAGGGGATGCTCCGTAAAAAGGACTCCTCCATGCCGTAGACCAGATAGTCGTTGCCGTTCTCCGTAAACCTCAGTTCCAGGCCCCAGAGGATGTCCATATCCAGCGCCCGGCCCGCTCCGGCGGCGGCCCTGTACCCCTCCAGGTAAAGGTCGATGATTTCGTCCCAGCTCCTCTCCCCCAGGCGGTCGAAGTACTCCTGGTTGAAATGGTCCGTAAAGACGATCCCCCTGTAGCCGGCGTCATGGTACATCCTCACCGCTTCCGCGGCGGGGACATGGCCGCAGCTGCTGACCTCCCGGGTATGGGCATGTATCTCGTATTTGTATTTTCCCACGCAAACTCCTCTGTCCAAAAATAACTTAAACGTTTTAGTAAATTCTGTAAAAAAAATCACACCGGTCCCGTGGTGGTGCGGATCCTCAGCTCCGGCTGAAGGATGGTCTTGTGGTTTCCCCGGCCCCCGTCGCCCTTGAGGCGCTGGTGCAGCTGCTCCAGGGCGGTCTCCCCGATCTGGAACTTGGGCTGCCAGACCGTGGTCAGGCCGATCATGGGAAGGGAGGCGAAGGGGATGTCGTCATAGCCCACGACGGACACGTCCCCGGGCACGCGCAGCCCCGCCCCGTCCAGGGCTTCCATGGCGCCGATGGCCATCAGATCGTTCAGGGCGAACACGGCGGAGGGAATTTCCCTCCTCCCCCGGAGGATCCGGGTCATGGCCGCCATGCCGCACTCCCGTCCCTTGAGTCCCTCGTCGTCGACGAAAACATCCGGGGCCAGTCCCTTCTCCTCCATACCCTTTCGGTAACCCTCCACCCGGTCGAAGCGGGTCTTCGTGTTCAGGTCGTCGCAGATCATGACGATCCGCCGGTGCCCCAGCCCGGTGAGATGGGATACGGCCAGGAGAGCCCCGTGGTAGTTGTCCACGCCCACGTAGTCCTCCATGCCGTCGTTGACCTTCCCCCCGAAGTAGATGATGGGAATCTGATTCCTCACCGCCTCTTCTATATGGGAAACGTCATTGCTCACCGGGCTGACCATCAGACCGGCGACGCGGTTCTCCATCATGGTGGAGATGAATTTTCTTTCGTTCCCCAGATCCCGCCCCGTATCGGCCAGGAGCAGGGTGTAACCGTACTTTCCCGCCCTCTCATTGATTCCCTGGAAAATCACAGGATAAATGGGGGTGGAAATGTCCGGTATCAGGACGCCCAGGGTCTTGTTCCCCTTCATCACCAGATTCCGGGCGATGATATTGGGGGTATAGCCCAGCTCCCGGCTGATGCGGAGGATCTTCTCCCGGGTGGCCTCCCCGATATCGGGCTGACCGTTCAGCGCCTTGGATACGGCGGCGGGGGAAACCCCGGCCTTTTTCGCTATATCCTTTATGGTGATTCTCAACGGTCCGCTCCTTTTCTTAAACGTTTAAGCTATTGTAACCCCACCGGGGGGATCGGTCAAGTTTTTTCTGCACTTTTCCCGAATCCGATCTGCTCCATCCGCCGGTGCACCTCCTCCGGGGTTCCCGAGAAGGGGCCGGGCTTCTCCATTTTGATAGAGCAGAGACTGGCGGCGTAAAAGGCGGCCTCCTCCGGTCCGGCTGAGAGGCGCTTCGCCATGTAGGCGGCGAAGGT
>QKAI01000406.1 GCA_003246505.1 Spirochaetaceae bacterium
GTATCACGGAGCGGGAAGATGTTCAAGTTTCATTCCCCCGGGGATCGACCCGACCGAGGGGGCCCCAGTTCACTATGGTCTTAACCCTTGTGGGGACCTTCCCGTCCCCTCCGGCGTGCTTAATGAAGTGTTCGCCGCAGGCGCAGGTGAACTCTTCATAGTTCCCGTCCTGAGGGGAAGGGGTAAAGGAGATCGACGCCAGGCTCCCCACATAGGTCTCCCGGTCCGTTTCCGAGAGGAAGTCAAAGGATACCTCGTTTACCCGGCGCCCGGAGAAATAGGACTCGAAGTGATGGTAATCCAGCCTATCCCGTACCGATTCCTTTCGGAATCTTTCCAGTATTTTCCCCGTTTCGGAGAAGAGGGGATGGTCGGTCACATTCCTGTTTGAGACGGCAAAGAGGAGGCAGTTCTCACCGGCTATCCGCGACCACTCCCCGATGGTGGCCTCGTAGTCGAACCAGTGGATGGCATGGGCGGCGATAAGGGCATCCACGGAGCGGTCTTCGATTTCGGGAAGGAAATGGGAGTAGCGCTGCAGGGGGATAATGCCTTCGACCCCTTCAGCCAGCAGGCGGAACATATCGTCATCGGGCTCCACGGCGTAGACCCTGCCCACCCGGTCCGTAAAATGCTTTGTGAGGATTCCCGTACCGGCGCCCATATCAACGAGGACGGAGTTCCGGCCAAGACCGGCCTGTTTCATGATAAAGTCTATGGCCAGGGGATTATAATCCCACCGGTATTTGTGGTACAGTTCCGCCTTTCCATGAAACTCTGTCCTTCTCATCCCTTACCCCTGGCCGATGCTTACTCAGAGCGAGCATTCAATAATCATCCATTCACTATAACACCGATAGGAGGTGGGGGCAAGCAAATTGTATGGGAGGGACGGGGAAGTTAATCAGCCCCCGGTCCTTATTTCCTCCAGTTCCACGGGCAGCTCCGCGACGAGCCAGGAATCGACCCGGGGATCCAGAAGCTGGGGGTAGGACCGGATCACCACCTCCTCCTCCGATTGGGTAAGATGCCTCTTCAAATGGTTAAGAAGATCATGGAGAATAAGGTGATGGTTGTCTGACTTGCGGAAGATAATCATAATGGTGACACAAATTATACCACGGTTCCTAAGAATTCAATATAAAATGATCTGTATTTTATGTGATCAGAAATTCCCGCAGGGCGGTTATGTTCCGATCCCGTCAAAGCCCGGCGTCCTCTCCGCGGAACCAGAGATTCTTCCCGTCCCCCTCAAAGCGGGGCACCACATGGAAATGGAGATGGAAGACGGACTGCTGCGCCGCCCCGCCGCTGGCGTTCAGGATATTGAACCCCCTCTCCCCTCCGGCGCCCCCCAGGGAGGCGGCGATCTTCCCGGCATGGACCATCAGCTCCGCCAGTATCTCATCGGGGGTATCGGATACGTCCTTGTAATGGGTTTTGGGAATGACCAGGGTGTGGCCCGGATTCACCGGATGGAGATCCCGGAAGGCCAGGGTATGCTCCGTTTCGGAAACAATCTCCGCCTCCAGCAATCCGGCGGCGATCAGGCAGAAGGGGCAGGACACGGGTTACCTACGTTCCCAGGGTGTTGTCCACGTAGCGCATGGAAAAGTAGACGTAGGGATCGAAAAAACGGCTCCAGAACTGGGCGCCGGGGATATTGGCCGTCTCATGCTCCACGACGAGGGCGTCGAATCCCTCCTCCCGGGCCCACTGGATGCCCCGGTTCAGGAGGGCGGCTCCGATGCCCCGGTTCCGCAGTTCCGGCGTCACATAAAGGGATTTGATCTGGGCCGTATTGGTCTGCTGGAGAAGAAAGCACTCGGAGTTCCGGGCCGATTCGCCCACGGCCAGATAGGCCCGGACCTGCCCCTGTTCCCTTACGG
Organism: Spirochaetaceae bacterium; assembly: GCA_003246505.1. Taxonomy (GTDB): domain Bacteria; phylum Spirochaetota; class Spirochaetia; order DSM-2461; family DSM-2461; genus SZUA-368. The sequence goes on from QKAI01000406.1 coordinate 1,890, forward strand.
CGAAGATGCGGTCACCCCCGTCGTAATATTCGTCCACGTCCCGTTTCACCGAAGCCGGATCGGTTGCCTTGCGGACGAAGAGGGGGGACTGGGCGTAGAAGGCCATATGCTCTTCGTGCAGGGGATGCAGGCTGTCCCTGTCCTCCAGGCCCTCCACGGCGAGGCCCCTGCTCGGGCGGGGGATTTCCGACAGATCCCGTATCCTTTCGGCGAGAATCCCCCCGAAGCCCAGATCAAAGAGAATATCCCGCAGTTCCTGGTCATGGGCCAGGAAACCTATGATATGGAGGGGAATGCCCCGGCGGACCCAGTCGGCGGCCAGCTCCCGGTACATCTCCCGGTAGAGGCGGTCCCAGGGAACCTCCGTATCGATCTCCGCGCCGTGGGCGTATTCGGGTACGAAGGCGACCTTCTGCCCCTTGAAGGTAAAATAATCCCCCGTGACCATATAGGCTATCATTCGTCCGTCCTGGAAAAGGGCCACCCCCGGCCCGGTTTCCAGGAGCAGGCGCAGCCAGTTCTCCACCCGCTCCGGTTCGGCCATCACATGGGCGGGGAGAAGGGGATTGACCTCCCTCTCCCAGGTATAGATCTTGAGGAATATGCTTACCGCATTTTCCAGATGCTCTTCGGTAAATTTTTTAATTTTGATACCCATGATTCCACCCCGGCAAAAAAAAGGGACAGCCCCCGCAGGAACCGTCCCCCTTATTAGACAGTCAAAATGCCTTCTTAGGCAAGACTTTTTATTGTCTTTTTCTCAGATGAGGAAGAGAAACGCCAGAACCAGAATAGCAACCGATTCGACAATACCAAGGGCCAGTACGTACTGGGCCGTACCTTTTCCCGTCTCCGACTGGGCGTCACAGGCTACGGCCGCGGCCTGCCCCTGAAGCCAGGCGGACATACCGATGGCGAGACCCCCGAAGAGACCCGTGGCGAGCTGCTTCATATCCCCCGTTTTAGAGGGAACGACTACGAGCATGACCAGAAATCCGTAAAGGGTCTGGGAGAGAGGAAAACCGACGAAAGCGGCCAGAAGCATGCTGGGCGCCTTATTTCCGGCCAGCGCCTTCTTCCAGGCACCGATAGCTCCCTGAGCAGCCGTACCACAACCAAGACCAGAACCTACCGCTGCCAGTCCCAACGCGGCAGCCTGTCCAATAATTCCGAAACTCATATCAATTCTCCTTCTATCTTTGACTTTTCTCTACGCTAACCTTAAAAGGCTCGTATTTAAATCCGGACCATTCGACACCGACTTTCCCGGAATATTCCAAAATATTCAGCCGCACGGCATGAACCAGTATGGCCATGAGCCCCAGGACGATGTTCAGGGTATGGCCGATGACGATGATCAGTATTCCGAAGACGATGGCCCAGCTTCCGGAGAACTGATCCCCCAGCTGGTTGAAGGTCTCCGCTATCTTCACCCCCGCCAGACCGACCGCGAAGAGCCGGACATAGGACATCAGGTCGGAGAAGGTGGCCACCACGTCCAGGAAGAGCTGCAGAAAGTTTGTCAGGGAGTTGACGATCCCATGGACAAAGCTCTTGCCCTCCTCCTGCCCTCCGAAGAGGAAGATGATGGCCACGCCCCCCAGAAGCACCTTAAGCATCTGCGGGGGATAGGTTTCCAGCCCCTCCCTGTAAACGACGAGGACCAGGATCAGATACCAGACGCACACCAGAACGACGAACCATCCCACCTGGGCGAAGCTGGACAGCTTGGGGAAGTTTTTCTTGAAATTCTGCACAACCCCAATGAGAAGCTGGACAATTCCCAGGCAGAAGCTGATGCCCATGATCAGGGCGATGCTCTCATCCCCTTCGACCCGGAAGACGTCCAGCTTAAGACTATCCAGGAAGGGAAGGCTTCCCAGCTTGGGACTGGCGAACCAGGTCCCCGTTATCGTACCCCAGATGATAATGGAAACGCTCAGGAGCAGGGGCAGGAAGAAGAGCCGGGGCACCTTTCCCGTTTTGGCTCCCACCGCGGCCATGCCGGCCAGGGTGGCCCCCAGGAAGATCAGCCCGTAGCCCGCGTCTCCGATGAGCATGGCCGTGAAGATGCTGAAGAAGCAGAGGAAGAAGAAACTGATGTCGTACTCCCGGTATCCTGGAAGGATTCCCAGAAAGTCCAGAACCGGCGTCAGAAGGGAGGAAAATTTCCCCAGCCTCAGCTTGGTGGGAACCTCGTCCTCCTCCCCCGGGTCGGCCAGAAGAAGCCCCCAGCGGTTCTCCTCCGCCGCAGCCCTGAGCCCCTGCGCCGCATCGGCGGGCACGAAGCCGGTCAGATAGGAGATCCCCTCCTCGTCGCCGCAGAGAAGCCGGGCCTCTTCGAACTCCCTCTCCTGGCGCAGCAGCCCGCCGTACCAGTCCATGAGGGGCCTGTTCCTTGCCAGATCGGCGAGACGGCTGATCCCGTTTCTGCGGGCCTCCCCGATCTGCTTCTCCTCGGCGGCCAGGGCCTGGGCCCCTTTGGCGGGAAACTGGACCGACTCCAGGGGGGGCAGCAGGTCCGCGTTCAGGGTGGCGGCCATGGCGTAGACGAACCCCTTCTCCCGGCCCAGCTCTATCAGTTTATACTCCCCGGAGGCCTCTTCGAACTGGGAGGTCGCCACCCGGTAAAACCGGATGTAAACGTCGTTCTCCTCCAGGTACTTCAAATCCTCCGGATCGATATTGTCCCAGGCGTTCAGAAGGGCCTTCTCCTGCTTTATGGCAGCGAGCCGGCTCTCCCGTTCCTCCTCGTCCCGGTGGATCTCCAGAATCTGCTCCACCACGGTGCGGGCGTAATCCCTGTTCTCCGACATATCCGCGAAAACCTCCGCGGCGGGGAGATATACCATGGCCTGATTATAAGCGGCGATCTCGTTTTCCAGGGCGGACAGCTCATGGGAGGAGAGGGACTTGCCCCTCTGCAGATGGACGACCCCCTCTTCGCGGAGCCTCTCCAGAGCCTCTTCCCGGTCCCGGTCCATGGTGATCACCGTGGCCTTTTTCATTTGAACTATAGCCATGTCAGGACACCTTCAATTTCCGTTTGGAGATCTTTCCCCGGACGACGGCAGCGGTCTGCTGATCCCCCAGGTAGACTCCGATCTTTTTGATATTGGCCTTGGTTTCGGGAATCATCACCTTCTCAAAGAGGTTCACCCTCTGGCTGGTGGTTCTCAATTCCCTGTTCAAAAGGTCAACCTGCTCTTTCAATACGTCGTACTCCAGATCAAAAAGCATCAGCTTTTCCAGCTTGGAAACGGCCTTGTCCACCCACAGGGGCTTCTCGAAGAGGTCGTAGCTGACGGGATAGAAGTCGGCGCTCTCGAAGATGGGAATGGGAACACCGGCGATATTGCCCCTGGAGGTGACGATTTCCTTCACCCTCAGGACGGTGTTGTCCAGACCCACGTCTTCGCCGAAAACGGCTATCCAGCTGCGGAATTCCTCTTCCAGGGCGTCTTTCTTCGCTTTGACCTCGGCGGCCCTCTCCTCCACCTTTCGGATCTCCATCTGCAGCTGCTGCTTCTTGAGAATGAGGGTGGGCAGATAGCGGGTATACATCTTGAGAGCGTCCTTCTGCTTCTTCTGCTCGTTTTTGGTCAGCTTGACTTTAGCCATGGATTACCCCTTCTTGGGCCAGAACTTCTCGATGAGGGAAGACTTCATACCCGTTTCGGAGGGATCGAAGCACTCGGACAGGATGCGCCATCCCTCGTCCAGAGCCTTCTCCAGGGGAATATTCACGGTAAGGTCCATCATGACCGACTCGAACATATGGCCGTACTTGAGGAGCTTGTCGTCCCAGGCGGACATCTGGAAACCCATGGACTGCTTCTCCAGGGAGTCCTTATAGGCGGCATAGAGCTTGATCATGCCGTCCATAAGGGCCCGATGGTCCTCCCGGGTTTTGTCGTTTACCTGCTGCTTGAGACGGGAGAGGGAGCCGAAGGGCTCGATGCGTCCGTTCTTGAGGTAGTACTGGCCCTCGGTGATGTACCCCGTGTTGTCCGGTACGGGATGGGTCACGTCGTCCCCGGGCATGGTGGTGACCCCCAGGATGGTGATGGAACCGGAGCCCTCGATGTCCACGGCCTTCTCGTAGCGGGAGGCCAGCTGGGAGTAGAGGTCCCCCGGGTAGCCCCGGTTGGAGGGAACCTGTTCCTGGGTAATGGCGATTTCCTTCATGGCGTCGGCGAAGTTGGTCATGTCCGTCAGGAGCACGAGCACCTTCTTGCCCTGGAGGGCGAATTTCTCCGCCACCGCCAGGGAGATGTCCGGCACCATGAGGCACTCCACGGTGGGGTCCGAGGCGGTGTGCACGAACATGATGGTCCGGCTCAGGGCGCCCCCCTCTTCCAGGGTGTCCTTGAAGAAGAGGTAGTCGTCGTACTTGAGGCCCATGCCCCCCAGGATGATCAGGTCGACTTCGGCCTGCATGGCGATCCGGGCCAGAAGCTCGTTGTAGGGTTCCCCGGAAACGGAGAAGATGGGGAGCTTCTGCGATTCGACCAGGGTGTTGAAAAGGTCGATCATGGGGATACCGGTCCGGATCATGTTCCGGGGGATGACCCTCTTGGCGGGGTTGAAGGAGGGGCCGCCGATGGAGATCATGTTCTCGGTCAGCTCGGGCCCCTTGTCCCGGGGGATGCCGGAACCGTTGAAGATGCGCCCGGTCAGGTTCTCCGAGAAGGAGACCTTCATGGGGTGGCCCAGGAAGCGGATCTCGTCCCCCGTGGAGATACCCCGCCCGCCGGCGAACACCTGGAGGGATACCATGCCGTGGTCCAGCTTGATAACTTCCGCCAGGGATTTGCCGAAGGAGGTGGAGACCTCCGCCAGCTCGCCGTAGCTTACCCCGTCGGCTTTCACGGATATGACGTTACCCGCGATCGTCTCGATTTTACTGTATACTTTTCTCATCGTTCTCCCTTCCTTAGGCCTTCATTCCGGCGATCTGGGCATCGATCTCTTTTTCCAGCTTCACGTAATCGTCGCTCTCCCATTCGGAGTAGTTCCAGTCAAGAAACTTCTGCCTCAGGGAGTTGAACCAGCTCCGGGCTTCGGTCTTGTCGTTCAGCTTGAGCTTCGACTTCAGAAGGCTGTGGATTTTATTAAAAACAAGCTCCTGCCTCTCCGGAGCCACCGCGGCGTCCACCGCGTCGAAGGAGTTCTGCTGGAAGTAAACCGCATCCAGGAAGTCCCCCTCCAGATAGATCAGGTAGTCCGCCAGGGAGGTACCCTCCTCGCCGACGACCTTCATCATGGCCTCCACCTCGTAGCCCCTCTTGAGGAGGCTGTAGGCTTCGCCGGTTTTTTTCTCATCCATGATGCCCTTGTACTTGGACCAGGAATCGATGGGGTGGATGGCGGGATACTTGCGGGCGTCGGAACGCTCCCGGGAGAGTCCGTGGAAGGCGCCCACGACCTTGAGGGTCGCCTGGGTTACGGGCTCTTCGAAGTTACCCCCCGCGGGGGATACGGTGCCCCCGATGGTGACGGAACCCTTCTTGCCGCTCCTGAGCCGGACGATGCCCGCCCTTTCGTAGAAGCCGGCGATGGAAGATTCCAGGTAGGCGGGGAAGGCTTCCTCCCCGGGGATCTCCTCCAGACGCCCGGACATCTCTCTCATGGCCTGGGCCCACCGGCTGGTGGAGTCCGCCAGAAGCAGAACGTCCAGACCCATCTGGCGGTAGTACTCGGCCAGGGTCACCGCGGTGTAAACCGAGGCTTCCCGGGAGGCGACGGGCATGGAGGAGGTGTTGCAGATGATGATGGTCCTCTCCATGAGGGACTTGCCCGTCTTGGGGTCGGTCAGCTCGGGGAACTCCTTGAGGGTTTCCACGACCTCGCCGGCCCGCTCGCCGCAGGCGGCCACGATAACCACGTCCACGTCGGCGTACTTGCTGGTGGTCTGCTGCAGAACCGTCTTTCCGGCGCCGAAGGGCCCGGGGATGCAGTAGGTCCCCCCCTTGGCCACGGGCAGGAAGGTATCGATGACCCGGGTCTTGGTGAGCATGGGCTCCACCGGCTTGAGCCTCTCCTCGTAGCAGGTGATGGCCCTCTTGACGGGCCACTGGAAGGACATGGTCAGATTGTATTCGTTGCCCCGGGCGTCGGTCACCACGGCGATCGTATCGGTGATGAGGTAGCTGCCAGCGGGCTTGATGCTCTTGACGGTGTAGGAGTCGAGCATGTTGAAGGGCACCATGATGGCGTGCTTGAAGGGGCCCTCGGGCACGGTGCCCAGGACGTCGGCCTTCTCCACTTTGTCCCCCTCATGGGCGGTGGGGGTGAATTCCCAGCGCCGGGACCGGTTGAGGGGATCTATGTAGATGCCCCTCTCCAGGAAGTAGCCCGCCTGCTCGGCCAGCTCGGGAAGGGGGTTCTGCAGGCCGTCGTAGACCTGTCCCAGAAGCCCGGGCCCCAGTTCGACGGCGAGAAGATCGCCGGAGAATTCGCAGCCGTCCCCGATGGAGATACCCTTGGTTATCTCAAACACCTGCAGCTGCGCCTCATCACCCATGACCCGGATTACCTCGGACTTAAGCCGCTTTCCTTCGTCGGTGATGATGTAGCCCACTTCGTTCATGATTACGCTGCTCTCAAGGGCAACGGTAACCATGTTTCCGTTTATACCTACAACTTTACCCTGTTTCATTCGGTCACCTCATTATCCGCGCCCTCTTTGCGAACGCTCAGTATATCTTCATAGAGTTTCCGGTAGTTGTCAAAACCCACGTCCTCCCGGAAGGACTCCTTTCTCTCCAGAATCTGCAGCTGCAGATAGTACCCCTGAAGGTATTCCAGATCCATTATATGGCCCGATGCCAGTTCATCCACCCGGTTCCAGCGGGCACGGTTGAGGTAGTGCTCCGCCTCCAGGGGAGAATCGATTTTCACGGCCGCCTGGGCGATCTCTTCCACCCCGAAGCCGTCACCCCCG
>QKAI01000326.1 GCA_003246505.1 Spirochaetaceae bacterium
TGCAACTTCCCCTCGTCCAGGGCTACGATCCCCACTTCCTCCGGCCCGATCTTCCCGTGGCGGTAGTCGGCGGCCCCCTTGATGATGTCCAGGAGGGAGGAGAAGTAGGAGCCCTTGTCGGGGGAGAGATTCTTGAGCCAGCTCCGGCGGACCTGCTCCGCGGTGACCCGGTCCCCGTTGCTGTACCGGGCGTCCTCCCGCAGATAGAAGGTCCACACCAGGTTGTCCCGGGAGAGCTCCCACCAGGCGGCCAGGCCGGGCAGGGGCTTCATGGTGGAGGGATGGTAGCTTACCAGTCCCTCGTAGAGCCCTGTGAAAAGCTGGGCCTCGGTGGTGTTGACCGCCCTGTGGGGATCGAGCTGGAGATCCCCCGATCCCAGATAGACCCGCAGCATATCCTCTTCCCCGGCGGCCAGGGAAAAAAGGGAAAAGACCGCCCAGAGGGACGGCAGTAATTTTTTAAACAAGTGATTCTCCTTTAGCTATGGGAAAGGCAGTGGGCGGAGAAGATCCTTTTATAGTCCTCCGATCGGAGAGGCTTTATATAGACGTCGTCAAATCCGCAGGCTTTCAGATGGTCCACCATGGAGTCGTCGCTGGTAATCGCTATGAGGGGCGTGGTTATCCCCAGGGTACGGGCTTCCTTGATCAGCACGTCCCCGTTGAATCCGGGCATGTACTGGTCCAGGATGATCACGTCGAAGTCATGGGTTTTGAGGAGATTGAGAGCCCGTTTCCCGTCCTCCGCGAGAAAACACTCCACCCCGGCTTTCCGGCACTGCACTTCCATTATCTTCCTGTTGGTAAATTCATCCTCCGCATAGAGCAATTTACTCATTGGCCAGTTCCCCGTTCTCCCTCATTCCCCTTATAATACGGGTATCCGGGGAATTTATCCATAAGAATTTCCCGGGAATGAAAAAAAATGATCCCCCGTCGGATCTTTTCGGCTCTTTCGGCTATCATAGTCGGGGGAGGACGGGATGAAAAGAGTATGGGGAATTCTGCTGATGGGGGGGGCTTTCCTGGCGGTGAACGCCCAGGAGGTGCAGTTCGCCTTTCGGCTGGCCGACGAATACCGCATGACCGAGAGGGCCGATTACAGCAAACGGGACAACGGGGTCTACCAGGGATACGTGAACCGGGAAGTCCGGGGAACCTTCCGGTCCCGGGAGGAGGAGCCCGGGGTCTTCCATGTGACGGGAACCTGGTTCCGGGCCCGGGAGATCCGCAAGGACGGCATCCTGAACGCCCTGCCCCTGGAAAGGGTGGAGAAGGCCGATTTCGTCCAGAACAGCCTGGGGCAGACCCGGGCGGCGGGGGATTTTCCCATCCTGCGGAATTTTCCCTCCTTTCCCTCCGAGCCGGTCTCCCCGGGGGACAAATGGGAAGCCCCCCTGGATATGGTCATCTTCGATCCGGACAGCCCCCTCACGGCGGTGCTCTCCCTCTACTGCGGCTACACCTATCAGGGGACCGACGTGTACAAAAACCGACCCGTCCATGTCATCCAGGCCCAGTACGCCGTCCGGAACAGGGGCTACGACGGCAATATAGGCCGCATCATCAAGGACGTGCAGGGCTCCCACCGGGTCACCCTCATGATCGACCGGGAGACCATGGGACCCCTCATCGCCCGGGACAGCTTCCAGGAGACCTGGACCTACCGGAACGGGAGGCAGGTGGAGTACAAGGGATTCAACCTTGTTTTCTACGAGGGGATAACCGGAATGGACCGTCCCGCCCTGCTCGACTCCCTGGTCCGGGGCTACGGGGACGGGGCCGTGCTGGCCCGGAAGGATCCGGAGCCCTCCGGTTCGGCGGGGACTGGCCCGGTTGCGGGGCCGGGGGATTCCGCCCCGGGAACCGCAACCGCCGGCGGAGGTACCGGCGCCCCCCCGCCCCCCGTTACCGCCCGGGAGCTGGCGGAGAGGGACCGGAGCCTCTTCGAAGAGGACGTGACCGTTTACGAGAGGGAGGAGGGGGTGGCCCTCTCCCTTAACAATCTCCACTTCGTCGCCGATCAGGCGGTCATCCTGAATCAGGATTACCCCCTGCTGGACAGGATCGCCACCCTGCTTAAGACCGTGCCCGGGAGGACCCTCCTGGTGAAGGGCTACACCGCCGACGTGGGCTCCATGGAGTCCCAGATGCTCCTCTCCCAGGAGCGGGCCAAGGTCGTGGTGGATGAGATGGTAAAGCGGGGGCTGGAGGCGGACCGCTTCGTCTACATAGGCCTGGGCGGGGCGGATCCCCTGGGTGACAACGATACGGAGGAAGGCCGCCGGCTGAACCGGAGGGTGGAAATCGTGGTTATGGAGGACTGATCAGATCAGTTCCACCGAAAAGGAGGGGGTGAAGCTTGTCCCCGGTTCCAGGGTGAGGAGCCCCTCCTTCTTCCGCCAGTCCGGGCTGTCCCCCTCGGTGGAGTCCACCCCGTACCAGGGCTCCAGGCAGAGGAAGGCCCCCTCCGGCCCGCCCTTCTTCCAGATGCCGAAGTAGGGAAAGCCGGCGAAGTCCATTGTCACCTTCCTCTTCCCCCGGGGGCTCTCCAGGGTGACCCTTTCCGATTGAATCCCGTCGAAGATGAGGGCTCCCCGGCTAAAGAGATCCTGGGTGAGGGGAAAGGAGCTTTCCCCGGTCAGAAAGGGCTCCCTCTCGCCGGTCAGGAGATCCCTTTTGAGCCGGCGGGTGAGGGTCTCCTCCCTTTCGAATACCACGCGGTAGTCCTCGAAGGCCAGATTCTCCTCCAGGGGGCAGCGGAAGGCGGGATGGGCCCCCAGGGAGAAGGGCATGGCCCTGTCCGAGCGGTTCGTCAGGCCGTAAGCCATGGTCAGCACCGTTCCGGAGAGGCGGTAGGTCAGATCCAGGGTAAAGTCGAAGGGGTACTGGAGCCGGGTCTCCCGGTCCGATACAAAGCGGAAGGTCAGAGAATCGGCGCTCCGCCTTTCCAGGCGGGAATTCCTCTGGCGGAGTATCCCGTGGGAGGGAATTCCGTATCGTTCCCCGTCCAGGGTATAGGTTCCCCCGGGCACGCTGCCTATGAGGGGGAAGAGGAGGGGGGACTGTCCCGTCCAGGATCGTTCGTCCCCCTGCCAGAGGTACTCCCGGCCGTCGAGCATCAGGCTGGTGAGCTCCGCCCCCCTTTCCTTTACGATGATCCGTAACCGGTCCCCTTCCAGTGTCTGTTTTCCTTCGGCCATGCCGTCCTCCCCCTTATTCATTCGTAGAAATATTCCGGCAGGGTGCGCACCTTTTCCAGGGCCTCCTTCCGGCTTGTCACATTCAGCTTGGAATAGATGGTGCTGATGTAGTTCCGTATGGTCTGGTCCCCCACGTGGATCACTTCGGCGATCTCCCCGTTCGTCCTCTCCCGGAGCATGTACCGGAGGATCTGCTTCTCCCGGGGGCTCAGCTCCCCGTACCAGGGGGGCATCTCCCGGCGGCTCTGGCGGAAGGCGTCCCTCTCGTTATCGTAGACCTGGTGGATGAGATTCCCCGCCACCTGGGGGGCGATGAGGATGGATCCGGCGGCCACCGCCTTGATGGCGGACACCAGCATGGGGGGATCGATGTTCTTGAGCATGTAACCCTCCGCCCCGGCCACCATGGCCTCCTTGACGTAGTCGTCGTCCTCGAAGGTGGTGAGCATGATGATTTTCACCTGGGGGGACTTGCTCTTTATGCCCCGGACGGCGGCCACCCCGTCCATGACGGGCATGCGCACGTCCATGAGGATGATCTGGGGATCCAGCTCCCCGTACAGGCGCAGGGCCTCCTCCCCGTTCTCCGCGATCCCCACCACCCGGATATCCCTGTTCTGGTTTTCCAGGACGATCCGGAGGCTCTCTATGAAAAGCCTCTGATCGTCCACGAGCATCACTCGAATGACGTCTTCCATATACTCCCCCCGTATTCCATGGGTATGCGCGCCCTTATCATGAAGCCGCTCTTGAGGCTGACCGCCTCCAGCTCCCCCTCAACCTCGGCCAGCCTCTCCGCCATGCCCGAAAGGCCGACCCCCTTCTCTATGTCCTTGTCCGCCCCCCGGCCGTTGTCCTGGATCACGGTGAGCCAGTTCCCCTCCTCCTTCCAGAAGTGGATGTCTATGCGGGTGGCCATGCCGTGGCGGAAGGCGTTGGTCATGCTCTCCTGGATGACCCGGTAGAGGGCTTTGGTCTGGATCTGGTCCAGCCCCTCGGGGAAGTAGGTGTAATCCACATTCACATCCACCGAGGAGAGGTGCTCGAAGGTGCGGGTGAGCTTCTGGATCAGCCGGACCGGGCTTTCCTGTTCCGGCGGGGCGGAGTGGAGGGACCGCAGAACCGCCCGGGCCTCTGCTAAGCCCTTCTCTATCTGCACCTTGGACTCCCGGAGAATCTCCTCCAGCCGGGAGTCGTTCCGGTTCTCCATGGAAAGCACCGCCTGGATGATCATGAGCTGGTTGGTCATGGTGTAGCCCACGATGTCGTGGATCTCCCGGGTGATCCGCCGCCGCTCCTTGCTGATACCCTCCTCCTCCATTTTCACTGCATGGCTCTGGTAGTCCAGATTCACCTCGGTCAGACGGTTCAGGGCCCTGTCCAGCCGGGCCAGATCCTCCCCGTTCCGCTTCAGCTTCAGGGTCCTGTGCTTGAGCAGGGCGGCCATGACCAGGATGGTGAAGAGGAAGAGGCCCATGAGCAGCAGGGAGTAGCGGCCGGGGGATTCCACGGTCACGGTCCAGGACAGGTTCTCCCCCTGGGCCAGCAGTAGAATCGTTGAGAGGATGAGGGAGAAGGCGATCCCCTCCCTCAGATCCAGGTAGAACACCGCTTCGATGATGATGAGGGCGGTGAGGTACATCTCCGGGGCGTAGTAGCTGCCCAGGGGGTAGCCCAGGAGGAGGATGCAGAAGAAGCGGAGCATGATCAGGGCGAGGCTTATACGGCTGTTCTCTAGAAAAAAACCCACCAGGGAGGCGAGGAGAGAGACCAGCAGGAGGGCGGAAAACTGCCGGTCCCAGTGGAGGGGAAGGGACAGGCCCCCCTTGACGGTCTGGTAGTCCAGGAAGAGGGCGCTGTGTATGGCCAGGGCCAGAATCAGGAGGAACAGGGAGTAACCCCTCTGGTCTATGTACTTCTTACCCGCAAACCCCATGGGAGTCACATTATAGCATATTTCCCCTGTCCCGGATCAGCCCTTCACGGCTCCCGCGGTAAGACCTTCTATAAACTGTTTTGACATCATGAGATAGAGGACCATGACAGGGACGGCTGAAAGGGTCAGCACCGCCAGAATCCGGGACCAGTCGGTCTGGTACTGGCCGAAGAGACGGGTCACCCCCAGGATCAGGGTCTTGTGCTCCTCCCGGTTGATGAAGAGGAGGGGAAACCAGAGGTCGTTCCAGAAGGGGACCAGATTGAAGATGGCCACCGTGCCCAGGGCCGGCCGGAGCAGGGGGACCAGGACCGACCGGTAGATGCGGAACCGCCCCGCCCCGTCGATGGTGGCCGCCTCGGTCAGGTCCTCCGGGATCTGGCGAATGAACTCGCTCAGGACGAAGACGGCGATGGGCATGCCCATGGCGATGTAGACCGGGAAGAGGCTCCAGATGGTGTTGAGGAGGCCCAGGCGGTTGACGATCTGCAGGAGGTTGATGCTCCCTATGCGGATGGGGAACATCATCCCCGCGATGAGGAAGGCGTAGGACCAGCGGGAGATCCTGCTCTTCCAGTTCACCAGGGCGTAGGCGGCCATGGAACCCAGGAAGAGGATCATCACGATGGAGCCCACGGTCACGAAGAGGGAGTTCCGGAAGTACAGGGGGAACTCGCTATTCCTCAGGACCGTCAGGTAGCTCTGGAAATTCCATTTGGGGGGAAGCCAGAAGGGATTCTTGTAGATGTCCAGCTTCATTTTCAGGGAATTGATGACCATGGTCCAGACGGGGAAGAGCACCACCAGGGTCCAGAATCCCAGGAGAATGTGGGGCAGTATATTTTTTATTCTGGGGGCGGTGAATTTCATCGTCGGTCCTCCCGGTTGGCGATTCCCATGATGAGGCTGACCCCTATGGCGAGCAGTATGAAGGTGAGGGTGGCCACGGCGGCGCCCACCCCCCTGTCGGGAATTCCCACGGGATGCTGCCCCGCGATTCCCACCCGGTAGAAGAAGGTCCCCATGATGTCCGTGGAGAACTGGGGGGCCCCGTTCACGTTTTCCATGGCGAAGACCACGTCGAAGGCGTTGAAGTTGTTCACGAAGGTCAGGATGGCCACGATGCCGATGATGGGGCGCAGAAGGGGGAGCTTGATCTTCCAGAAGACCGTTCCGCGGGAGGCCCCGTCGATGGCGGCGGCTTCGAAAAGATCCCCGGAGATGTTCTGGAGTCCCGCCAGAAACATCATGGTGGGCATCCCGACCCACTGCCAGGAGGAGACCAGGCTTATGGTGATCAGCGCCGTCGAGGGCTCTCCCAGCCAGGCGAAGGGCTCTCCCATGAGGCCCAGCTTTCCCAGAATCAGATTCAGGGCTCCCCACTGGGGATTGAGAATCAGCTTCCAGAGATAGCCCGTCACCAGAATGGAGAGGGTGGCGGGTAGGAAGATGACCGTCCGGTAGAAGTCGCTCCCCTTCAGGCCCTTCCGGGTCAGCAGGTTGGCGAAGAGCAGACCCAGCACGTTCTGTACTATCATGTGGACGGCGAAGAAGATCCAGGTATTTTTAAAGTCCCCCCAGTAGCGTTCGGAAATCTGGGGATCCTTGAACAGTCGAATGTAGTTGTCGAATCCGATGAACCGGGAGAGTTCGAATCCGGATCCGGTGAAAAAGGAGAGGCGCAGGGAGTTGAGCAGGGGGTAGGCCATGAAGAAGGTGTAAACCACCAGGGCGGGGAGGAGATAGAAAATCCAGTTCCAGTTGCTGTTCCCGGGCCTGTTTCTGCGTTGTCCGATGGATGGCATAGGTATTCCTCTGTGAAATCCCGGCCCCCCGAAGGGAAGCCGGGACGGTATTATTGATTAGGCGGTGTATCCCCTATTGGGCGGGAGGATACCAGAGAGCCAGACCTTCGACGAAGGCGTCCGCCGCCTGCTTAGGGGTCATTTCGTCGGTAAGGACGGCGATGGAACCGTTCATCATCAGGTCGTAACCGCTGGGGGTTCCCGCCAGGAGTTCCGGCCAGGCCCAACGCACGTCCGTGCCCCGGCCCTTGTTCATGGCCAGGAAGCTGTTGGCATGGGCGTCGGGGATGCTGATGCTGTTGGAGGACATGGGGAAGAAGCCCGTGGGGAGGTTGTCCGCCAGGGCCCGGGCCCCCTCGGCCGTGCTCAGCCAGGCCAGGAAAGCCCTTGCTTCCTCCGGATGGGTGGTGGCGGCGTTCATGGTCATGCCCGCGTCGGCGTGGAAGCAGACGTAACCCTTGTCGCCCTTTTTGGGCACCGGGGGGGCGAAGACGTCCCAGTCGAAGTCCACCCCGTCAAAGGTGCCGATGGTCCAGGAGCCGTCGAAGTACATGGCCGCCTGGCCCGTGGCGAAGAGGGCGTTGGAGTCGTTGTATCCCAGGGCCTTGTAGCCCGAGGGCAGGTAGGGCTGCAGGGAGTCCATGGCTTCGAAGAGGGCGACCACTTCCGGGCCGTTGAATTTCTTCTTGCCCTGCTCGTAGGCCAGGCGCCCCTCGTAGCCGCCGATGAAGTTGGGGGCGATGCTCATGAAGACCACCTCCGCGATGTCCCACTCGTCCCCCAGGCCGTTGGCGAAGGGTATGTAGCCGGCGGCCTGTATCTTTTTCGCCGCCCCGAGAAGCTCGTCCCAGGTCTCGGGCACGGTCACCCCCGCTTCGGCGAATATGGCCTTGTTGTAGTAGATCCCGTGGGAGACGGCCACGAAGGGAACCGCGAAGGACTTACCCTCGGCGGTGGCCCAGGGGGAGCGGGTGCCCGCGTCATAGGCGGTCTGCACTCCCGGCACGTCGGTCACGTCGGCGAAGTAGCCGTCCTCGAAGAGCTGGAGCCCCGTGGCGTAGGACCGGGCGTACATCAGGTCGGGGCCGGTGCCGCTTTCCAGCTGCAGGCGCAGGGTGGCATTATAATCGGGGGGATTGGTGGGCTGGAAAAGAATCTCGATTCCCGGATGGGTTTTGGTAAACTCGGCCAGGACCCGGTCCATCTGCTCCACGTCGTCGGTTCTCCAGGAACCCATGGTCAGGGTGACCTTCTCCGAAGCGGCGGCGCTGTCCGTATTCCCGCCCGCTATAAGGCCGGCGGTCAGTAGGGCCATTGTAAGAAGAAAAAGCAATAATTTTTTCATCTTCCTATCTCCTTCATGTATTTTTCTGTATAAAATCATAGACCCGGAGGGTCGGGGTGGATAGTTACAATTGTACTCAGGGGAGTACTTTTTTTTATTTTCACACCTGACATTTCCTCTCCCGATAAGAGGTTATTCACAGGAATGATACGGGAATGTCCCCCGGCCGCCACATTTTACCATTCCGTCTATTCTTGACAGAGCCCGGCGGGGTTCCTAAAATCGGACCATGTCCTTCTCCTATTACAACAAACCCTTCTCTCCCGACCTTATCGCCGGTGCCCTGCGCTCCCTGGTCCGCATACCCGCGGCCCTGCTCTGGATCGGCCTCTCCTTTCTGTTCTATATCCCCCTGAACGGCCTTACGCCGACGGGAAGGAAGGGAAGGCTCAGGCAGAAATTCCAGCGCCTCCTCATGGGGGGGCTCCTGAAAATCCTGGGGGTGCGTCTCTTCAGGAAGGGAACCCGGCCGGAGGGGCAGATTTTCTTCATCGCCAACCATCTGGGGGTCATAGACGTCTTCTC
>QKAI01000325.1 GCA_003246505.1 Spirochaetaceae bacterium
GAACAGATTCTCACCAGCGTTGAAAAAACACAGGAGAATATTCAGCGGTTAAGCATTTCTTCGAAATCCATATTCGATTATATTCTGGAAGAGATCCTTGTAGGCCATTTTCTCCTGGAGGATTTTAAATTCTTCAATTACATCCAAACCGGCAATTAACCGGGGAGATTCAGGTTCGGTTACTATAATATTCTTATTTCCTTGCTCATGGTTAATCAAATCAGTATTTTAGGGAGATGAAAACCCTATTGCAGGTAAAGAATCTAAGCAAATCCTATGGCAATCTGATGGCCGTCAGAGGAGTGGACCTGGATATTCCCGAAGGGATCTGTTTCGGCCTGCTGGGGCCTAACGGAGCGGGGAAGACCACATCCATAGAGATGATGGAGGGGATCCTCAGTCCCGACGGGGGGGAGATCCTGTTCAGGGGAAACCCCATAGACCGGAATTTCAAGAAAAAGGTGGGCATCCAATTTCAAAGCACCGCCCTGCCGGAATTCATAACCGTCAGGGAAACCCTGGAGCTATTCTCCGCCTTCTACCCCGATCCCCGGCCAATGGAGGAGCTGATCCGGCTCTGTTCCCTCCAGGATATACTAAAGCAGGACAACCGCAAGCTTTCCGGAGGGCAACGGCAGCGCATGCTGCTGGCCCTGGCCATTATCCCGCGGCCGGAGCTGGTTTTTCTGGACGAGCCCACCACCGGCCTTGATCCCCAGTCCCGCCGGAATTTCTGGGAACTGATAAAAAGGATTAAGAACGAGAATACCACCGTTCTGCTTACCACCCACTATATGGAGGAGGCCCAGATTCTCTGCGACCGCATCGCCATCATGGATCACGGGAAAATCCTGGAATGCGACACCCCGGACAGATTACTGGACAAACATTTTCAGGGCGTGATGATACGTCTGCCCGCCAACGGAAGAGCACTGCCCCCGGGAGCGGAACTTCAGGGGGACTGGATCCATATTCAGACCACCGATCTGGATACTTCCCTAAAGACGCTCCTCGCCGATGGTCATGACCTGACGGGAATGGGAATCCATAAGCCCAATCTGGATGACCTTTTCATAAAGCTGACCGGATCCACCCTGCGGGAATAGGAGAGAGTAATGAATCAGTTTACCGCCATGGTAAAAGCCAGAACCATGGAGTTCGTACGGGACAGGGCCACCTTTTTCTGGAATCTCCTCTTTCCCATATTACTGGTCTTCGGCTTTTCCTTTGCCTTTTCCGGCAATCAGGATACCCTGTTCAAGGTGGGAGAGTGGGGGACCCCTCCCGGTTTGGATCCCTACGTCGATTTCCACAGTATCGAGGAGATCGACTTTATCAGCTACGGGGACGGTCAGACTCTGGATGATCTAATGAAGAAACTTCGGATGCATCAGCTGGACCTGGTGGTGGATTATACGGATAGACGGATCGCCTACAATGAACTGTCGGTCAACGCGCCCATTCTGCGACGGCTCTACGCGGAAGAGCTTAAGCTAAGCGGCTGGGAGGAAGAGACCGTCCAGGGCGCGCCCATCCGCTACGTGGACTGGCTCGTTCCCGGCGTCATAGGAATGAACATGCTCTTCAGCTGCCTCTTCGGGGTGGGATTCGTCATTGTCCGATACCGGAAGAACGGCGTGCTGAAGCGCCTGAAGGCCACTCCGGTAACCGCCCTGGGCTTCGTTTCCGCCCAGATGGTCTCCCGCTTTATCATCGTTCTGGCCACGTCGGTTTTCGTATTTCTGGGGACCAATCTGTTCCTGCACTTCATGATGCTCGGGTCCTATTTCAATTTGATCCTTCTGACCATGCTGGCCATACTCTGCATGCTTTCCCTGGGCCTCATTTTCGCGGCCCGGTTCAAAAGCGAAGAACTGGCCTCGGGGATTCTGAATCTGATATCCTTCCCCATGATGATATTTTCGGGAGTCTTTTTCTCCCTGGAAGGATCGCCCCGGATCATACGGAGCCTCTCTAAAATCTTTCCCCTGACCCATTTTATCGAAGGGGCCCGGGCCGTTATGCTGGAAGGGGCCGGACTGGTACAGATACTTCCCCAGATAGGAATACTGGGCGCCATGACCGTGGGCTTTATGCTGGCCGCCGCCTTGCTGTTCCAGTGGGATTAGCCCTTGGGAACGGATAATTTATCAGGGAGTTAGCTTATACAAACGGGTATTCATTTCATCGGCTATGAGGAAAATCTCTCCGGCCTGATTAATCTCAATATCCCTGATTCGCCCAATGCTATCCTTCAGAATTATTATTTCCTTAACAAACCTATCCCCATCTATTTAAATTTCAAAGAGGCAATAAGCAGATTATCATTCCATTGAGGAAAGGCATCTCCCCTATAAAATTTAATCCCCCCAATACCAATAGAGGGAACCCATATGTAGTCCGGTTTTAAGAAACCCGGTTCCCAGGAGTTCCCATTACCTATCTTCTCATCGGAATAGCCTGTTCCGCCCCATGCAATTTCATTCCAGCCATAATTCGTGCCTTCCAAAACAGGACCAATAAAATCTCCCCCCTTGGGGCCATGGTTGGATATATAGACATTGCCGGAAATAGGATCCATATCCATTCCTTGAGGATTCCTGACTCCAATCTGATAAAGTTCGCGAATCCAGTCCCTATGTGAAGTATTATTATCCGGAATAGTTCCA
>QKAI01000130.1 GCA_003246505.1 Spirochaetaceae bacterium
AAGGTATTCCAGATCCATTATATGCCCCGATGCCAGCTCGTCCACCCGGTTCCAGCGGGCACGGTTGAGGAAGTGCTCCGCCTCCAGGGGGGAATCGATTTTCACGGCCGCCTGGGCGATCTCTTCCACCCCGAAGCCGTCCCCCCCCTCCCGGAGGAATTCCCGGTCGTCCAGTCCCTGCTCCTTGGCCCGGACCCGGACCAGGGCGTTTCTCAGGGCGATCTCCCACTCTCTGTACAGTTCGGCGAATCCGGTCGCCTCCTCCCCTTCGGGAAGGAGGGAACAGGACTCCACGGCCCGGAAGTCACTTTCCGAAAGGGTCCGGGAACAGATGTCCAGAAAATCCTCCCGGCTGACGATGCGGGGATTCTCATAAAAGAGCATGGGGAGAGTCGCCGATGTGTAATAATAGGCTTTTCCCACGGCGGACTCCTTACTTTACCGCGTTGAAAAGGGACGGGCTCAGATAGCGGGAGTAGAGGGCGGTCAACTCCTCGTCGGAGAAATCGTAAAAGGCGGATCCGTCTTTGGTGGAGATGCGGAAGCCCGCCTCCAGATCCTTGAAGGGCTTGATTTCCATGCCCGCCTTGATCCGGGAGGCCAGCTTGGACTTGAGCCCCTTCTCCAGGTCGGCCAAATCCTTCTCGGGCAGGAGGAGGACCAGATCGCCGGCGTCCTTTTCGGACCACTTCTCCATGACCTTGACAATGGACTTTTCCACCGCATCCCCGGAAAGGGCGACGCGAACCTCCCCCTCCAGGAGGGTATTAAAAAGGGTTTCAATCTCCTTCCTCAGATCGATGAGAAGATTCCGCCCCGCCTGCCGGAGGGCATCCCTGCCGCTCGCCTCGGAACGGGCCGCGTCGGAGGCGGCCTTGCTTCTGGTATCTTCGGCCTGCCGTTCCGCGTCGGCTATGATTTGGGCGGCCTTCTTTTCCGCCCCGGCGACGATCTTCGCCGCTTCTTCACCGGCCGTTTTCACTCCGTCCGATTTGATCTTCTCGATTAATTCCTTCAATTGAGCGTCCATTGCAAACCTCTTTCCTTTTATAAACTTGAATCTGATACTCCATAACAGAGAAATTACATATATTTCTTCAGCACTTTTTTATCATCATAATAGATTCGGGCGTCACTTTCAAATCGAAAAAATACTCCCGGGCTAATATTGTGCTGTTTTCACAAAAAAAATCAACAATCTATTCGTAAATTCCCTCTCCGCATAGACGTTTTTCTATATATCACAGACTCCCCAGGGAGAGATCCCCGTAAATTTTCAAAACGTTCCCGTCCTTTTCGCAGTTCAGATAACGGTCGGGAAAGTATTCGGGCAGCAATTTCATCACCATGGCTTCCACTTCCCCTTCGATCTCCGCCCTCAGCTCCGGATCCACGCCGGACAGGGTGGAGAGATAGATCTCGATGACGTAGCCCTTCCCGTAACGGGAGCCGTAGCCGCTGGAATAGGAGGCCCCCACGTTGAACAGGCCGTCCATGGATTTGTTCGCCGTGGAACCCCGCTTCATACGGTTGGGATGGAGGGGGTAGCGGTCGCCGTACCGGTCCTCCAGATAATCGTCGATCCGGTCGAACATCTTCCGGAGCTTCTCGTCCCACTCCCGGGATTTCGGATGCTGCACCATGGGCTACTCCCGCCACTCCAGGCTCAGGGAGGGGGGATCGGTCTCCAGGAGGAGCTCCCTCAGGGACCAGGATCCGGCGCTGGCCACGCCCCCCGGGCCGTTGATGGTGAAATCCACCTGCTCCCCGGCGCAGTAGCCGTTTATGAAGGTCACCGCCTCCTCCGAGGGCTGCCCCCCCCGGTCGAAGGTCAGGGTCAGGGCATCGGGAATGTCCCCGGACAGCTCCGCCCGGCAGCGGAAGAGGTCCCGCAGCATGTCCAGGTTCTCCATAAGGAGCTGGGTCCGGATGATGAGGCGGTCCCCCGTCTCCCGGCGGCTGAACTGATTGGCCTGGAAGGTCACCCCCCCGTAGGATCGGACGAAGGCGGCCCACTCCTCCGCGGTCAGGGGGAGCAGGACAACGGACCTGTTCGTGGCCAGGTACTTGAGGGAGGCGTAGTCCCGGTTCACCGAATAATCCAGGGTCAGGAGGTAACTCCGGCTGGAGTTGACGGTCAGCTCCCCCGTAAGGCTCAGGCAGGAGGAGACCAGGGGCAGGATCATCAGCAGAAGAAGGCCCGTCCTTTTCACAGCAGGTCCTCGAAAATCCGCAGGTAGCTCTCGTAGCGGTCCGGATGGAGGGCCCCCTCCTCCACCGCCTCCCTGACCCGGCAGCCCGGCTCGTTGCGGTGGGTGCAGCCGGAGAAGCGGCACTCCCGCCAGTAGCCCTCCATCTCGGGGAAGTAGTGGGCCAGGTCCTCCTTCTCCACCCCCCAGAGGAAGAGCTGCCTTATCCCCGGGGTGTCGATGATGGATCCCCCGGACGCCCGGTCTATCATGACGGAGTAATTGGTCGTATGGCGCCCCCGGTCGTACTTGTCGGAAATTTCCGAGGTGCGCAGGTCTATCCCCGGCTCCAGGGCGTTGAGCAGGGTGGACTTCCCCACCCCGGATTGGCCGAAGACGGCGACCCGGCCCTGCCCCATGAAACGGTTCAGCTCCTCCAGTCCCTCCCCGGTCTCGGCGGAGCAGGGGAACAGGGGAAACCCCATGCCCCGGTAGAAGTCCATCCGCTCCTCCGTCTCCTCGTCTATTCCCAGGTCGGTCTTGTTGATGACCAGGGCCGGCCGGACCCCGCCCTGTTCGGCGGCTATGAGAACCCGGTCCAGAAAACGGGGCCGGAAGGGGGGGCTTTTGACCGAGGAGAAGCAGAGGAGCAGATCGATGTTGCAGGCGATGTACTGGGGGGTACGCCGCTTCTGGTTGAGCCGGCAGAACCAGTTCTCCCGGTGGAGCCGCAGGGTGATCATCCCCTGTCCCGGATGGCCCGGATCCTCCTCGAATTCCACCCCGTCCCCCGCGGCCAGGGGGTTGTAATCGTCCCGGAGGATCTCCCCCTCCCCGTCCCTCAGGACCTTGCCCTTGATGCGGCACTGGAAGAAGCGTCCCTCCCCGTCCTTCACGGAGTAGATGTTGTTAATGCCCGAATAGACCGTCCCTCTCATGGAGCCTCCCCCCGGAAATCAAGGAAGAACCGGTCCCCTATCCTGTGGTAATAGTCGTCGTCCCGGGATCCGGTGGTATAGAAGAGGGCGCTCCCCTCCCCCTCTTCCCTCAGAAGGCCCTCCTTTTCCAGGACCCGGACGGACTGGTTGGCCACCCCCTCCCGGGAATCCACCGTCAGAAAGGCCCCTCCGGCCAGGACGCGGATATTCTCTTCCAGGAAGGTGAAGTGGGTGCAGCCCAGGACGACCGCGTCGGCCCTTTCCCGGCGGAAGGTCTCTATGGCGGGGGCGACGAGGCGGTTCTGCTCCTCCCGGGTGGACTGGAGAAGCCGGTTCTCCACGAAGGCGACGATATCCCCGGCGGCCACCCTCACCACCCGGAAATCCCGGGCGAACTGCTCGATCAGGGAGTCCAGATAGGGGGCGTTCACGGTGCTCTCCGTGGCCAGCACCCCTATGGTCCGCTCCCCGGAGAGATGGGCCGCCGGCTTGACCGCGGGCACCACGCCCACCACGGGGATGTCCACATGGTCCCGCAGATTCTGCAGGGCCGAAACGGAGGCGGTATTGCAGGCCAGAACGATCATCTTGGGACGGGAAAAGGAGAGGAGCCGGTCCGTAGTCTGGAGCACGGCCTCCCGTATCTTTTCCACCGGCTTCTCCCCGTAGGGGAAGTTGGCATGATCCGCCAGATAGAGATAGTTCTCCCGGGGAAGCTTTTTTCTGAGTTTGACAAGATAGGGAATTCCCCCGATTCCCGAATCCAGGAAGGCGATGGGGCCGTTCCTACTCTCCGAAGAGGGCATTAAGGGCATTTTTCGCTGACTCGCTGTCTGATCGGCCGGCGGAGGGGCCGGTACCGGTATTGATCTGAAAAAAATCGCAGAAATTCGCCCGTTCCTTATCGGCCACGGGCTCCTGAATGCTCTCCAGGCAGTCGTAGGGCTGCCCCTTTCGGTAGTGGCGGCAGTTCAGGCAGCTGCGGAGTTCCCCGCCGCAGGAAGGGCAGAGGGTATTTCTGTAAACGGATCCCTCCACGGGAGCACCGCATTTGACACAAACGGACATGGTGTTATTTTAGTCGGAATTCCCCGACTTGGCAAGCGGGGGCCCCTGTCAGCCCCGCTTCTTTAATGTTTTGTAATACCAGAAGCGCAGCTTCTCCGCCACGCCGTAGAGGAGATAGAAGAGACGGCCGTACACCCGGTCCCAGCAGCCGTGGTAATGGACCACCTCGCCGCCGAAATTCACCTTGAACCGGTAGAGTCCGTGCATAGGATGGCCCGGGTCGTCCGCGGGGGGAATGCCGAAGAAATCGTACTCCCCGCAGCCCGCGTCCCGGGCGGCGGTCATGGCGCGCCACTGCAGAAGATAGGAGGGCATGAGGTTCCTCTTGCTATTGGAGGAGGCCCCGTAAAGATAGGTGGCCCTGTTGCCGCAGAAGGAGGTCACGATGCCCGCCAGAAGCTCCCCCCCCTGGGAGGCGGTCCAGAGCCTTATGTCCGGGGTACCGGGCTGCCCCTCCCGGGCGAGATCGAAGAGGCGCCGGTAGTAGGATTCCGGGTGGAGGGCGATCCGGTCCCTTTCGCCGGTGATGCGGTAGAGTTCATACCACTCGGAGAGACGATCCGGGGAGGCTTCCTCCACCAGGACCCCCTTCTTCTCGGCCAGGCCGATGTTGTAGCGCCACTTCTTGTGCATCCCCGCCAGAAGCTCCTCATCGGGCCTGTTAATATTCAGGATGACCGAATCGGGGGGCTGTATGTCCGAGGGGGCCTTTACAAGCCCCGCTTCCTTCGGAAGGGGGGATTCGGAATGTTCCTCCCGGTTTCCCCGCAGATCGAAGCGTACGAAGAGGGTCCCCAGGGGGAGCTCCCCCAGCAGGGCCTCACCCAGAAGCCGCAGGTGATCCCCGTCCTCCCTTCCGGTCAGCTCCGGCCCGAAAGGAACATAGGCGATGGGCAGTATCCGGGCCAGGCGGCGCACCAGCACCAGCAGGGTCAGGTCCCGTCCGGCCCACTCGTAGGAGAAGGCGAAGGGCTGCCATCCCTGTTTCTCCTTGAAACGGGCCCAGAAGCCGGACTGGAGCAGATTGTCTCCCCCCTTCAGATCGGAAGGGGGAAGGGATTTCAGTCGGATGTCACCGGCGGCCAAATCAGCCGACCGAACCCTTGTCGACCTTCCCCGCCTTCACAGGCCGACCGTTCAGGGTCAGGGAAGCGGCGCCCGCTTTGACAACATGGCCGTCCACGGTCAGGGGGAGCTCGAAGAATCGGTCGATTTTGATCTGATTCCCCGGAGCGGGGGCTTTCTCATACCCCTCCAGAAGGGCCCTGGTACCGGGCTCGGCCTCCACGAAGAGAACCTCCATGGTCTTTTCGTCGGCGCTTTCCGCCGCCAGAAGCATGCCGTTGGACTTGATGCCCCTCAGCTTGGCCGGCTTGAGATTGGAGACGAGGAGAATGGTTTTGCCGTCCAGTTCTTCCGGAGCGTAGTGACCCACCAGGCCGGAGCAGATGGTCCGGTCCTCCGGCTCGCCGCAGTCCAGGGTGATCACATAGAGCTTTTCCGCATCCGGGTGCTGGGTCACCGAGGTGATTTTCGCAGCCCGGATATCGATCTCGGCGGCGAACAGATCCTCCGGAGAGGGCTCGGACTTATCCGCCTGACGCTCCGCCTGGGAACCGGAATACTTGATTTTCAGCCCTTCGATCTGCTCGTCCTCCAACTGGGCGAAGAGCAGGCTGGGTTTGCCTATCCCGTCCAGCCCGGTAAGGGTGCCCAGGGCGGACCAGGAGAAGTCGCTCCAGTTCAGGAAGCCGGCGACCGCGTCGCTGGTGGCGGGCAGATAGGGGCGAATGAGCACGGCCAGGTCCCGGACCAGGTAGGCCAGGTTGAAGAGCAGGTCCGCCGCTATCCGGGGGTCCTCCTTCATCGTCCGCCAGGGCTCACCCTCCTGGAAGCACTTGTTTCCGTAGCCGGAGAGGGCCAGGATCTCCTTCAGGCCGTCCCGGAGCTCGGCCCGGTCCAGTTTTTCCGTAATCCCCTTCTCCCGGCGGGCCACCTCTTCCCAGAAGGCTTCGTCCTTCCTTCCCTGGGGCAGCCGGCCCTCGTAGAAGCGGTTCAGGAAGGTCAGGGTCCGATTGACCAGGTTGCCCAGGTTGCCGATGAGTTCCGCATTGACCTTCTCCTGGAAATCCTTCCAGGTGAATTTGAAATCCGCCGTTTCCGGCCGGTTGTAGTAGATGTAGAAGCGCCAGACGTCGGAGGGGATGCCCGTGTCCCGGCAGTCGTTCCCGAACACCCCGATCCCCTTGCTCTTGGAGAACTTGGTATCCTCGTAATTCAGGTATTCGGAGCTGCTCATGTGGTGGAGCATGGTCCACTTCTCCCCGGAAGCGAGCAGGCTGGAGGGGAAAATGACCGTATGGAAGGGGATGTTGTCCTTGCCGATGAACTGGAAGAGCTCGGTGCCCTCCGGGTCTCGCCACCACTTCTCCCACTCGTCGGTGTGGCACATGGTGATGGAGATATAACCGATGGGGGCGTCGAACCAGACGTAGAACACCTTGCCCTCGTATCCCTCCTTGGGAACGGGGATGCCCCATTTCAGATCCCGGGTGATGCAGCGCTCCTTCAGGCCGTCCCGGATCCAGCTTTCGGTCATCTTCACGGCGTTCTTGGCCCAGAAGCCCTCCACGCTGGCCTTGCTCATCCAGCCCTGGAGCCTGGGAAGGGCCTTGGGCAGGTCTATGTAGAGATGCTTCGTCCCCCGGACTTCCGGGGTGGCCCCGCAGGTTCCGCACCGGGGCTTGACCAGCTCCGTGGGATCGAGCAGCTTGCCGCAGTCCTCGCACTGGTCCCCCCGGGCGTCGCCGTAGCCGCAGTGGGGACATTCCCCGTGGACGTAGCGGTCCGCCAGAAAGCGGTCGCAGCTCTGGCAGAAGAGCTGTTCGATCTCCTGCTCCCGCACGAAGCCCGCCTCGTCGCACTTTTTGAAGATATGCTGCACGATCTCCGTCTGCTGGGGGGTGCTGGTGCGGCCCCACTCGTCGAAGGCCACGTTGAACCACTTATAAATTTCCGTATGGATCTTATGGTAGTGGTCACAAAGCACCCGGGGGGTGACCCCCTCCTGGAGGGCTCTTGTCTCGGTGGCCGTGCCGTACTCGTCGGTGCCGCAGACGTAGAGAGTCTCATAGCCGTACTGACGGCAGAAACGGGAAAAAACGTCGGCGGAGAGAACCTGTATAAGATTTCCCAGATGGGGGATGTTATTGACATAGGGCAGTGCGGATGTGACTAATCTCTTTTTCATAGGGAACCAGTATAATAAATCATACCGGTTTGTTCAATCACGCCCTGCCCGGGGAAGTTCAGTAAACGAAGCCGACCCCGACCATGACGCCCCCGTGGCCCATGTCGCCCTCACCGTTGGGAAAGATCACATCCCCGGTCAGTTCGCCGGCGTAGGCGTAACGGTAGCGGAGGGTCAGACCCAGGCCGCCGAAGTGGAGATCCGATCCCAATTCCATACCGAAGGCTCCCCCTCCCGCGACTTCACCGGAGTTATCCCAGAAATCACCGAGTACCAATGCCAGGTAACCCAGGGTAAATCCGCCGTAGACGTCCAGAAAGGAAAGGGGGGCAAAAATCAACCCCAATCCCAGATAGGGCTCAACATTCATAAAATTGTCATAATCCACACCGGCGATGGTCATGGTCTGCATGGAAACGGTCATTCCGAAGCTGATATAGCCGTACTTCAAAAAGGGTTCCAGATAGTGCAGATCAACCCCGATGTCTTCGGAAGTACCGCCGTAAAAATCGGCCACATCGTAAATGACCTCCCCCGAGGCGGTGTGATAGATTTCCGAATCGAAACTGGGGAACATGAAGGAGAACATCAGATGGGATTGGGGCTCCGGGGCGGTGCGCGAGGGGGTTTTGGCGACCGGCTCGGTTCTCCGCTCCGGCTGGGTCTGGGCCACCGGCTCCTCCTTCTGGACCGGGGTCTCTTTCACCGGCTCTTCCTCAGCCGGGGGCTGGGAGGAAGCGGGGGTGACCACGGTCAGGCCCGTAAGGGCGCCCCCCACCAGATCGGCCAGGTCGTAGAGGACTTCCACGCCCCCCCTCATGCGCCGGGTCTGCTGATTCACGACCTGGGCCGTTTCCACTTCTATGAGACGGGCGGATACGGAGAAGGTATCCCCCAGGACATTCACGTTGGATACGCAAATGTACCGGGCCCCTATGGTTTTTCCTATGTCCACCGCATCGTTGTCACTGACTTCGCCGGAGAGCTGAAACATCTTCTCCTCCTGCAGGCTGGCCAGGGCGGAGCGGTCGGTAACCTGGAATTTCGGGGATTTCACGAACATCTCATTGATGGAATCCCCCACGATAGCCGAAGCATTGATAGGCACATTTTCCCCCAGGGACGCATTCAGGACGGCGACCTTCGGTATATCCTGGGCAAAGAGAAAACCCGCGGACAGGAGCAATAACAGCAATCCGTATCTTTTTTTCATAGAAATCCCCTTCTATTTTATTCTTAAATATAGCACTTCGAACCTAATAAAACATAGGA
>QKAI01000155.1 GCA_003246505.1 Spirochaetaceae bacterium
TGGGTCTCAAAGACTCGAACGGCCAGTCGAACCGGGTCAGGGACGGCCTTGTCGCCTCCATAGAGCAGAACTCCTCGGCGGCTACGGAAATATCCGCCAACGTGGAGTCCATCTCCCGACAGATACACATCCAGGACAGCAATCTGCAGATGATCAAATCCAATCAGGACTCCATGAATATCTCCCTTGAAAAACTTAACGGACAGGTGGAGAGCCAGTCGGGCATGGTGGAAAATTCCACTTCCGCCATAACGGAAATGATCGCCTCCATCAAGAACCTGGCCCAGGTGGCACAGAACCGCCGGGCCGCCACGGAAAGTCTCAGGACCCGTGTCGGCGAGGGCAGCGGGAATGTGAACGAATCAAACCGGGCCGTGCAGGCCATCTATGCGGATGTGGACAATATCATCGGCATGACGAAGCTTATATCGGGGATAGCCGCCCGAACCAATCTTCTGGCCATGAACGCCGCCATCGAGGCGGCCCATGCGGGGGATTCGGGCAGGGGCTTCGCCGTGGTGGCCGATGAGATCAGGAAGCTGGCCGAAACCAGCTCCCAGCAGTCAAAATCGATCAATATGGTGCTGGCCCAGGTCATCAAGAATATAGAGGAGGCATCCCGCACATCGGACTCCACCAGCCGGATATTCGCCGAGCTGATCGAGGAATTCGGCACCCTGGTGGACGCCTTCAACGAGATATCCCAGAACTCACTGGAGCTGGACGCGGGGGGGCGGCAGATTCTGGAAGCCATGACCCGGCTGACCGAACAGAGCCGCAGCGTGGACAGGGAAACGGGGATTATCCGGGAGTCGAACGGGACCATCTCCGCGGACCTCGAGAAGATAACCAACGGCTCCCTGACCATATCCCAGGCCACCAGCGAAATTTCCGTGGGAATGAGGGAAATATCCCAGTCCCTGGAGGAGATGAGAAGCCTGTCGGTCACCCTGGCGGAGGCCATGGATTCGGCGGAGGGACAGCTGAATCTCTTCAGACTGTCCCGCTAATCCTCAGTCCTCCAGGACCACGAAATAGTCCGCCTCTTTGTGGGGAATGATGAATCCGCACACCGAGGATGCGGGCTGCATCATGTAGTGCTCGGTCAGCTCTATGCCCAGGGCCCCGTCGTCCAGCAGGGCCAGGATCCCCTCCTTCTGGGAGTGGTCGGGGCAGCTGGGATAGCCCGGGGCGGGGCGGATGCCCAGGTCGTCGGCGAACTTTTCGTGGAGCCACTGGGCCGCCGCTTCGGCGAGCCGGTCGGAGAGGGCGGCGATCATCAGGGCGCGGTAGTCGTCGTCATCCTTCCGGGCCGCCTCGATCAGCTCCCGGGATCCCCGGGCGGTGGTGGCGAAAAACCCGAAAAGGTCCTCCCCCGGGGCGGGGCAGACGTAATCGGAGAGGCACCGGCACACATCCCCCTTGTTCTGGCGGGGGAAAACCCACGCCTCCCCGGCGGAATAAATGGTCTCCCTTCCGTCGGAATGGGCCTTGTACCAGGCGCAGGCCGCCCGGATCTTGTAGTCGTCCCTTCCGGCCAGCTCCTTCAGCATCTCCCGGCCGTCCTTCTCCAGGGCGTCCTTCTCCGACTGGGGGGCGTTCTTCTTAAGCTGCCAGGCCACGAAGAAGAATTTCCAGTCTATGAGGGGAATCAGTTCATTGATGGGGACCGAACCCACCCAGGACTCCCGGGGCACCGGCTCGTATCCGGTCCAATCCAGAACGGGCTTGCGGGAACGGGCTTCCTCCTCGCTCAGGCGGGGCTTTTTCTCCCGGGTTTCCACGGTCAGGGTGCGCAGCTGCTCGTAGAGCTTCTCCGTCTGCTCCCTCAGGGCGTCTCTTTTATCGGGATTCAGGGCGTCGTTCAGGACCTGAACGATCTGGGAGGCGTCGGTGGTGTGGTAAACCGGTCCCTTCCTAGCGGGGGCTATCTTGAGGGCGGTGTGCTTCTTGCTGGTGGTGGCCCCCCCCACGAAGAGGGGAACCGTCATGCCCCGCCGGTCCATTTCGGCGGCCAGGGAAACCATCTCCTCCAGGGAGGGGGTGATCAGGCCGGAAACGCAGACCGCCCTGGCCCCGGTTTTCGCGGCGTGGTCCAGGATATCCTCCCCGGGGACCATGACCCCCAGGTCGTCCACGTCGTAGCCGTTGCACTGGAGGACCAGGCCCACGATGTTCTTGCCTATATCGTGCACGTCCCCCTTAACCGTGGCCAGGGTGATTTTGCCGCGGCCGATGCCGCCGGTCTTGCCCTGCTCCAGCTCCGGTTCCAGGTAGGCCACGGCCTTCTTGATGACCCGGGCGCTCTTCACCACCTGGGGCAGGAACATCTTGCCCGAGCCGAACAGGTCCCCCACCCGGTTCATGCCGTCCATGAGGGGCCCTTCGATAATGTCCAGGGCGGCCATTTCCTTCCCCAGCTCCTTCAGGTCCTCCTCGATATGGGTGGTGAGCCCCTTCACCAGGGCGTACTTGAGCCTCTCCGCGGGAGACTCCTCCTCCCGCCAGGCCTCGTTCTTCCCCGCGGCGGCCTCCTTCTCCTGTCCGGCGAAGCGGGGGGCCGCTTCCAGAAGCCGCTCCTCCGCCGCATCACCCTCCGGTCCGCCGTTCCGGTTCAGGATCACGTCCTCCACCATCTCCTTCAGCTCCGGGTCCAGATCGTCGTATACGGCCAGCTGCCCCGCGTTCACGATGCCCATGTCCAGGCCCGCGGCGATGGCATGGTAGAGGAAGACAGAATGCATCGCCTCCCGGACCGGATCGTTGCCCCGGAAGGAGAAGGACACGTTGCTGATGCCCCCGGAAAAGCGACAGAGGGGGTACTGCTTCTTGAGGATCCTCACCGCCTCTATGTAGTCCACCCCGTAGTTCCGATGCTCCGCGATGCCCGTGGCCACGGCGAAGACGTTCACGTCGAAGATGATGTCCTCGGGGGGAAAGCCGTTTCCGGTCAGAAGGTCGTAGGAGCGGCGGCATATCTCAAGCTTCCGCTCCAGGGAGTCGGCCTGGCCCTTCTCGTCAAAGGCCATGATGACCGCGGCGGCCCCGTAGAGGCGGATCAGCTCCGCCTTCTCCAGGAAGGCCTCCTCCCCCTCTTTCAGGCTGATGGAGTTGACGATGGACTTGCCCTGGATCCGCTTGAGGCCGATCTCCAGGACGGACCACTTGGAGGAGTCCACCATGATGGGCACCCGGCTGATCTCCGGTTCCGAGGCGACGAGGTTGATGAACCGGGCCATCTCCTCCTCTGTCTCCAGAAGGGCGTCGTCCAGGTTGATATCGATGACCGAGGCGCCGTTCTCCACCTGGAGGCGGGCGATTTCCAGGGCCTCTTCGTATTTCTTCTCCCTGATGAGGCGGGCGAATTTGCGGCTCCCCGCCACGTTGGTCCTCTCCCCCACGTTCAGGAAGAGGCTGTTCTCGTCCAGCACCAGGGGATCGATGCCCGAATAGAAGGAGACCGGCCTCTTGGGGGGAATCCTCCGGGGGGGAATGTCCTTAATGCGTTCCACGATGGCCTTCAGGTGTTCCGGCCGGGTGCCGCAGCATCCCCCCACCAGGTTCAGGTTCCCCGCCTCGGCGTACCGGGCCAGGACTTCCGCCATCAGCTCCGGGGAGTCGTCGTACTCCCCCAGCTCGTTGGGCAGGCCCGCATTGGGATAGGCGGAGATGGCGCAGTTGGCCAGGGGGGAGATATCCGCCACGTGGCGCCCCATCTTGTCCGCCCCCAGGGCGCAGTTGAATCCCACCGAAACCGGTTCGGCATGGGCCACGGAGTACCAGAAGGCCTCCGCGGTGGAGCCGGAGAGGGTGCGCCCGCTCTCGTCGGTTATGGTCCCGGAGATCATGAGGGGCAGCTCGGTTCCGGTCTCCTTGAAGAAATTCTTAACCGCGAATATGGCCGCCTTGCAGTTGAGGGTATCGAAAATCGTCTCGATGATGATAATGTCCGCCCCCCCGTCCACGAGGCCCCGGACCGCCTCCTTATAGGCGGCGGCCAGGCCGTCGAAGTCCACGTCCCGGTAGGCCGGGTCCTCTATCTTGGGGGAGATGGAGAGGGTCTTGCCCGTGGGGCCCAGGCTTCCCGCCACGAAGCGGGGATAGTCGGGGGCGTCGTACTTTTCGCAGGCCCGCTTCGCATTCTCTGCGGCGGCTTTGTTTATTTCGTAGGCGTATTCGCTGGTGCCGTACTCCGACTGGGAGTAGGAGGTGCCGTTGAAGGTATTCGTCTCGATGATATGGGCCCCCGCTTCCAGGAAGGCCTCGTGGATCCGCCGGATGACTTCCGGTTTCGTCAGGTTCAGAATATCGTTATTCCCCTTGAGGGGCTTGGGATGGGAGGCGAAACGGTCTCCCCGGAAATCCTCCTCGGTCAGGCCGAAGGTCTGGATCATCGTACCCATGGCACCGTCCAGGAAGAGGATTTTCTTATTGAGAAGGGAGCGGAAGAGGTCTCCCCTTGGGGTGGTTTTCATTGGGCTTCTCCTTTAAACATCATTATATGATGATATAATAATATATATATCCGGAATAATCAACAGCCCGGGATAGGCCTTAAGCTTATAAGTAAAAAAGCCCCCCTGCAAGAGGGGGGATAAGAGATTAGTGAAGAAAAATAATATGCCGAATCGAATCGGTCCTACTGGCGGAGGGAGAACTGCCCCTTCCTGCCGGTGATGAGTTTCTCCAGTTCCGCGGTTACGACGATGTCATTATCGGAATTGACGAATTTGACCAGGGAGCCGTTGACTTTGTCATCCGGGGAAAACCACCAGGAGAAGCTTCCCTCTTCGTTCTCATCGGTGATGAAGTAACAGTCCCGGAAGGTGCCCGCGGGGACGGTGACCGTCTGCTTTTTCGCGGAGAGGGATTCCAGGTCCCCGTAGGAGACGGTTTCCATCTTCTCCAGGTAGGGATGGTCCGGATCCTCATCCTTGAAATCGAACATTTTCACCCGCCCCGAATCGTCCCGGTAGTAGAGGACCTGCAGCTCCCTGTCGGCGCTCAGAAGGAATTCGAAGGGGTACTCCTCCCCCTCCCCGTCGGAATAGGTCAGGCTCCACCACTCGTCGCCGGCGCCGGTTCTCTCCAGGAGGACCCTCTCCAGGAAGAAGGGATCCTCCCCCTCCTCGGTATAGCGCCAGAGGGTGCCCTCGCCGGGCTCGTAGGATTCGGGGGCCCAGTAGTAGCCCCCGGAATAGACCGCGTAGACATAGAAGGCGTAGAACTGGGTCACCGGGCCTATCGCCTCCATGGTGTCCACCGTCTCCTGATAGGCCTTCCAGGCATCCCCCATGCCCTTCACCTCCGGGGTTCTCCCCAGCCGGTACTGAACCTGCAGGGAGACCCCGTCGTATCCGTAGTCGTAGCTGCCCCAGCCCGTATAGGAGAGGCCCAGCATGAGCCGGTCGTCCAGGAAATAATTGGCGCCCGAGGTGGCCATAAGGCCGATCGCATCGGCCCCCTCCCCTTTTATGAGGTCAAAGGAGATGCCGAACCGGGCGTAGAGATCCAGCCTATCCAGATATTCGGATCCGGGGAAATCGAAGCCCCGGAAGCCGAAGTGCATGGTGCCGCCCCCGCCGATGCCCGCGGTGAGGGGGGTTCCCTTGCTCAGGGGCAGTCCGAAGCGGCCCTCCGCGGTGAGGCCGAAGTCAAAGGGGGCGTAGCCGGCGAAACCGGGCTTCCAGAGCAGGATCTCCGCGGAGGGATAGAGGGCCAGAGCCTTTTCAGAGGAGAAGCTGCGCCCCTGCTCATAGGCCGCCGCCGCACCGAATACCGTATTGCCCCGGGCGTAATTGCTCCCCCAGAGGGTATCGCTCTCCGCGGAAAGGGCCGCCGCCAGCCCCAGAACGGCGAAAAGCGTAAGAATGACTTTCTTTTCCTTGAACATTATGTTCCTCCTGACCGCCCTATTATAGGGACCCGGTTATCCCGATGTAAGGGAAATCCTTCCTCCCCGGGGCTAACTTTGGTCATGGGGGTCCTGTGAAAAAAGTAACGGAAAGTTCTTGTAAGGGGGAAGGAATTGGGACATAATATCTTCGGAAATGGAGAATTACTACGTCTATGCTATATTTCTGCCCCTGCTGAGCACGGGGATTGTCCTTTTTCCTCTGACCCTGTCCATAGAGTACCGGAAAGGGGGAACTGTCACTCTCATGCTGCTTCTCATACTCCGGGCCCTGGCTCAGGTCTGTCCCTACGAAGGAGCGGCGGGTCTCTTCCGGACTCTCTCCCCCTTCCTCATTCCTCTCCCCCCCCTGCTCCTCCTTCCCCGGCCCCTGAAAAGAAGGGGGGCCGCTGAATTTCTCCCCCCCCTCACGGCGGCCCTTCTTCTGATCCTCCGGTTCCGCCTGTCCCACCCCTGGGACAGCATCGCCATGGGGGGGGGCAGCTTTCTTCTTTACGGACTGTTCCGGAGGGATAGGAGCCGGAAATCCCCCTGGAGCGCCCACGAGGGATGGATCGCGAGCACCCTTAGGGAGTCGGTAATGCTCTTCGACCGGAACCTCAAGGTGATTTCCGGCGGGAAGGATGTCTTTCCCCCCTATCTTATACCACCGGGGAGATCCCTCCTCACCCTGTTCCTTTCCCTTGCCGGACCGGAGACCGATCTGGAGGATCTGAAACGCGTCTACAACGGGGAAAGGGAGGGGTCGGGACTGATACGCCTCTCACGGCGGTACTTCTCCTTCCGGTTCATACCCCTTGACAGGAGCAGGGGCTACCTGCTCACCCTCCTGGATGTGACCGCGGAACAGGAACTTGTGGGACAGCTCTCCGATCAGAACCGCATACTCCGGAACAGGAAAACCATTCTTCAGAGCGATGAGGGCCGGGACGGCACCCTGCGCCGGAAGGAAGAGGGGATCAGGGCGAAGATCAGCGGGAATATTCAGAAGCTGGTGGAGGAGCAGCTGACAAGGCTGAGGGAGAACCTGGGAAACCGGGATACGTCGGAGGAGAATCTGAACAGGCTTCTCACCCAGGCCACAACGGGCATGGCCGCCATCAGAAGGGCGGTCAGCGAACTCAGGGAGGATCATAATGAAAGCTAGAATCGTATTGGCCGAGGATCAGAGCCTCATCAGGGACTCCCTGACGGCCCTTCTGTCGGAGGGGGGGGATTTTCAGATCGCCGGATCCGCCGCCAACGGCATCGACGCCCTGGATCTCTGCCGTAGGCTCAAGCCGGACCTGGCCCTGCTTGATATCAGAATGCCCCTTATGGACGGGCTCGAAACGGCGGAGAGGATACGAAAGGAGGGCCTTCCCCTGAAAATCGTCCTCCTGACCACCTTCGAGGAGGAGGAGAGCCTTCAGCGGGCCCTCCGGCTGGGGGTGGAGGGTTATCTTCTCAAGGACATAGAGCAGGATCTCTTCCGCCTGGCCCTGAGGGGGATTCTGGGGGGATTGCATATCTATCATCCCCGGCCTGAGACATTTCTGGGGGGGGAGAGGAAGCCCGACCGGAACAGGATGATAGATCTGGGCCTGACCGACCGGGACATGGCCCTCATCGAGCTCATAACGGAGGGACTGGGAAACAAGGAAATAGCCCAGCGGGAGAACTGTTCCGAGGGGACGGTGAAGAACCGGGTCTCCTCCATCCTTAACAAGATGGGCCTCCAGGCGCGCACCCAGATCGCCGTCTACGCCATCAAAAACAATCTCCTGGGAGAATCGGGCCGTTGATGCCCATGGCGGAGGGGGATGATCTTTTCATCTTCTGGACCGAGACCTGGCACTTCGCCGCCCTGTTCCTCAGCCTGGCCGTCAACACCCACTTCCTCCGGAAGGGCAACCGGGGCCCCCTCTTCCGGAGCTACCTCATGATCCAGGGGGCCCTGCTTCTGTGGATCATTAGCAAAATAGGCAAGACCGTGGCCCCGGAAATCAACCTCCGCTGGTTCTTCATCGTCACCCAGTACCTGGCCGTCTGCTATCTGGGGCCCCTGTTTTTCTTCTTCTCCTGGAATTTCGCCCTCCACCGGAGGCAGCCCCCCCTGCTCAAACCCCTGCTCTACGGCCTGTCCTTCCTGTTTTTCCTCATCGTGGCCACCAATCCTCTCCACCACCGGTTCTATGGGACCTTCGACTTTTACAACGATACCTTCGGACCCCTCTTCTATATGGAGACCGCCTATACCTACACCCTGGTTCTGGTGAGCATACTCTTCAGTCTCCGGGCCGTTCTCCGGCGCAGCCGGTCCATCTGGGACCTTCTCATAGGCCTGGCCGGATTCCTCCCCCTCCTCCTGAACGTGTTCTATCTGACCGACGTCATCAATCCCCCCTTCGACATCACCCCCATCGCCATGACCGGCTCCCTTCTCTTCTTCGGCCTGGCCGCCTTCCGGTCCCACTTCCTGGGACTGCTCCCCGTGGCCCGGACCGCCCTGATCGAGCACCTGGAGGATCCCCTCATCCTCACCGACAGCAGGGACACGCCCCTCAAAACCCATATCTTTCCCGAGGGGACCCTTCCCCGGGACAGGATAATCGCGGGAAACCGCATCTACCGGAGGAACCGGACCCGACGGTATCTGAACCGCCGGCTCCATCACTACGTGGACATTACCGAGTGGGAGAGACTGACCGGGGACCTGACCGCCCGGAACGGGGAGCTCCGGGAGGCCATAGGGGCCATCCAAAAGGAGAACCGGAGGAAGCT